>JBIIQD010000257.1:0-4615 GCA_044342265.1 Hydrogenophaga sp.
ACCACCACCGCGTCAGGCAAAGGCTTGCCGTCGCGCGCCAGTACCGTGACCTGCACGGAGGCGGCATGAGAGGTCTGAATGCCGGCCAGCAGGAAGAGGACAACGAGGGTGGACTTGCGCATGGGTTCTCCAGTTATCGAACGGTGATCACATCCCGGTGCATCGGGGCCAGCAAAGCCAGCAACTGATTCTGCCGCGTAAACGGGATCCCGCGCGCGTCCATGCTGACCTGCAGCACCTCGACCAGCGCATTGAAGTCGGTCCGGGTCACGTCCATGTTGGCGTGGGCCTCTTTCATGTTCGGGCCGTTGTACACGCAAGGGCCGCCCGCGAGCTGGCAGACCTGGTCGCTCAGTTGTTTGGCGAGGTTGGCTGAATTGGCGTCCTTGAAGGCTTCGGCCAGTCGCGGGTCGGCTTTGAGGCGCCCGACAAAATCGTTCATCAGGGCGCGGATACCGGTCTGTTCGCCAAAGGCCTGGTACAGGCCAGCGGCAGGTGCGACCGGGTAGGCCGAGGCGGGCGTGACGGCGGCCATCGGTTTGTCCATCGTCTGAGCGGAGGCGATGCCGCTGACCAGTGACAGCGCTGAGAAGGCGGTGAGGGCAATGAGGGATTTCATGGTGGGGTCGTAAAGAGTGGGGAGGTTTGACGGAGGTCAGAACGCGAACTGGGCCGACAGGTAGGTGCCGGTCTGCTTCTTCTCTTGGGTGGTGGCGGGCACGATGGTGCCCAGGTCGACATAGGCCAGCGTGAGCGAGACGTTTTTGCTCGGCGCCCAGGCGATGAACACGTCCTTCCAGGCACCGGCGCGCAACCCGTCGCCCAGGCCGGCGGCGGCGCCCGCTTTCTTCAGCTTGTCTGGCATGGCGCGGACTTCAACGCCCACTGCCAGGTTTTTGCGCAGCAGGTAAGCGACCGAGAGTTCGGGCATCAGCTCGTAGCCGTTGTCGGCGCCGCCCAGCGTCGCACCGTGGCCGAGCAGACCGCCCTGGTTCGCCTTGGTGGCGCGCAGCGTGCCGTTGAGCAGGAGGCCTTGTGCCAGGAACAGCTTGGTGGCGCTGACATACAGGTCGGTGCCCGAGCGTTTGGCACCCAGCGCCGAGAGCGTGGCGTCCAGCCCGGTCGAGCCCAGTCGCTTGTGCTGCACGCCGACGGCGATTTGCGGCATCAGCGAGTCGCTGTCGAGCACGGCATCGCCTGCGACGCGCAACTTGGCGCCAAAGATGTCCTGTTTCAGGTGCAGACCAGGCAGGCCCAGCAACGTGCCGGTGATGCCGGTGTTGAAGTCCTGCCGGCCGACGGACAGTTCGATCCGGTCGCTCAGACCGACCGCGACGCCGTAGGCATCGAGCTTGTGGTCCTGCGTGCGGGCGTGGCTGACATAGGCCGAGGCGCCGGTTTCTCCCGCAGCGCCGGGACCACCAATGACAGCCCAGGGCGAGAGGCCACCGCCGGCAGCGCCGTCGATGGTGCTGACGCCGCCGGTCAGCAGCAGCTTGCCGGTGTCGGCGTGGGCGGGGGTGGCTGCGAGCAGGGCGACGGTGGTCGCCAGCGCGAGCAGGGTGGTGGCAGGTGTGTGACGGTGAATGGTAGGTGGTGTGTTCATGAGTGACCTTGGCCAATGGTGTTGGGTGGGAACAGATCGGGCGGTGCACTTCGCATCCGATGCGCTGACTACGCAGTCAGTGAACAACTGGATTCAGACCGTGTCAATTCCTGGCCTTTCGTAGGGGCTCTGAATCCAACGCAGGCCCGCCTCGCGTATCCGGTTCGTCGGTAATGCGTTTTCGTTTTCGTTGACCGGCACTGTTTTCACTCTTTCACACCAAGGACCCCACCATGTCGAACCTGATCACCCCTTCCTCGTCCCTCATCGCCACGCCCGCCTCCCGCCGCAGCTTCATGCGCAGCGGCGGCGCGCTCTCGGCGGTGGCCATCGCATTGCTGGCTGGCAAAGACGCCATGGCCCAGGGCATGTCCGGCGACATGAGCAAAGACGTGTCCATCCTCAACGTCGCACTCGGCCTCGAACACGAAGCCATCAACGCCTACCAGCTTGGCGCGGGTAGCGGCCTGCTGCAAAAGCCGGTGCTGGATGTTGCGGTCAGTTTTCAAGGCCACCACAAGGCGCACCGCGACGCGCTGATCGCCACCATCCAGAAGATGGGCGGCACACCGGTCGCCGAGAAGAAACTGGACGACTACGCCAAAGCGCTCAAGGCCGACACGCTGCGCAACCAGGCCGACGTGCTGGATCTGGCCGCCCGCCTGGAGCTGGGCGCGGTAAACGCCTACCTGGGCGTGATTCCCTCGCTGGGCAGCAAGGACCTGGCCAAGGTGGCGGCGCGCCTGGCGGCCGACGAAACCATGCACTTCACCGTGCTGACCAATGCCATGGGCCGCGCGCTACCCGGTGGTGCACTCAGCTTTGGTGCCTGAGGAACTCGGTCGTGTCGAGAATCTCACCCCAATGGGTGCTGGTGTCGCTTTCGCTGGTCACGGCGGCGGCGCACGGCCAGGCGGCTGATGGCGATCCGGTGCGCGGGCGCCAGCTGTTCGAGTCGCGTTGCGTCGGCTGCCACAGCCTGGACCAGAACCGGGTCGGCCCGGCCCTGGGCACAGTGGTCGGTCGTGTGGCGGGCAAGCAGCCCGAGTTCGCCTACTCCGCCGCATTGACCCGTGCCACCCACGTCTGGACGCCCGAGAAGCTGCAGGCCTGGCTGACCAACCCCGAGGCGCTGCTGCCTGGCCAGGCCATGGGCTACCGCTTGTCCCAGGAGGCGGACCGGCGCGACGTCGTGGGCTTTTTGCAATCCCTCGCGTCCAGCCCGCCTGCCCGCTGAACTCTCTTGTCTCTCCCATTCACGGAACCCTGTCATGTCCATCCGCTTTCCGACCACCACCGCGTTCAGCGGTGCGATCGCCCTCATGCTCACCGCTTGTGCCAGCAGTGGCCCGGTCATGATGACCCCTTTCTCCCAGGCCGATCTGCCTGCCGCCGTCCAGGTGCCCGCCGGTCACCGTGTGGTCTTTGAAACCGCCGCCGCGGGCGACATCACCTACGAATGCCGCGCCAAGAAGGACATGGCGGGCCAGTTCGAGTGGGTGTTCCTCAGCCCCGACGCTGGCCTGAAAGGCCGCAAGGGCGAGCGCCTGGGCAAGTACTACGGCCCGCCCGCGACCTGGGATTTCAACGACGGCTCCAAGGTCTCGGGCGCGCAACTGGCCGTGGCGCCCAACGGCAGCGGCAACATCCCGCTGCAGCTGGTCAAGGCCAATCCCGCTATGGGCGGCGGCATGGCGCAGGGCGTGAGCCACATCCAGCGCGTGGCGACTCAGGGCGGCGTGGCACCCGCCGCGCCTTGCGATGCAGCCACCATGGGCAGCAAGCGCGTGGTGACGTACACCGCCGACTACATCTTCTGGAGACCTGTGTAACACCCCCCGCGCCGCTTCGCGTCACCCCCCTCCAGGGGGGCGGCACTTGCCGTCCGGCAGAGCCGGCCCGGCGGTGCCCCTGGATTTGCGCTGGTGCTTAATGAGAGCCTGCGGGGCGCCTTCAGATCGAGCGGCAGTAGGCTTCGAGCAGGTTGACGGCGTTGACGCCGACCTCGTCCACCGCATAGCCGCCTTCGAAGGTGAACACGGTGGGCAGGCTGGCGGCGGCGAGCAGGCGGCCGACGGTGTCGTAGTCGCTGCTCTCCAGCGTGAAACCGGAGATCGGGTCGCCCTTGAAGGTGTCCATGCCCATGGGCACCACCAGCGCGTCGGCGCCGAAGTCCTCGACCGCCTCGATGGCACGGTCCAGCGCCGCGCACCAGGCGGCAAAGCCGGTGCCGCGCGGCAGCGGCAGGTTGAGGTTGAAACCCTCGCCCGCGCCAGCACCGCGCTCGTCCGCATGGCCGAGGAAGAACGGGTATTCGGTGGCCGGGTCGCCGTGGATCGACACGGTGAGCACGTCGGCCCGCTCGTAGAAGATGGTCTGCGTGCCGTTGCCGTGGTGGTAGTCCACGTCGAGGACCGCCACGCGCTGCTTTCCGCCGTCTCGCAACACTTGCGCCGCGATGGCGGCGTTGTTCAGGAAGCAGTAGCCGCCGAAAAAGTCCGGCCCCGCGTGGTGACCCGGCGGGCGGGTGAGCGCAAAGGCCGAGTGCGCACCGCCCAGCACCGCTTGCGCGGCCGCCAGCGCACAGGCCGCGCCGCCGCGTGCCGCGGCCCAGGTGCCCGCCATCAGCGGTGAGCCCGAATCGAAAGAAAACAGGCCCAGGCGCGCCGCAAAGTTCTGCGGCAGCACGTCGGTGCGGAAGGCATGCCGGTTGCCTGCGCCGTTCCCCAGGGGCCAGACCGAGGGCAGGGCGTCGCGCTGTGCATTCGCAGGGTCCAGCGCCACCCACTCGTCCCAGGCGCTCGCCAGGAACGCGGTGTAGCGCGGGGCGTGCACGCGAGCGATGGCGGCGTCCACCTCGGTATCGCTGACATGGGGCACGGCCAGCTCGCCCAGGGGTCGGCGCTGCAACTCGGCCAGCACAAAGTCCAGCCGGGCTGGCACCTCGTGGCAGGGCACCATGCGGCCGCGGAACATCTCTTCGCGCCCGTGATGCAGGGCGTGCAGCGG
>JBIIQD010000258.1:0-4612 GCA_044342265.1 Hydrogenophaga sp.
TCCAGGCCTCGGCCCAGCAGGTGTCCGCCAGTGTGGGCCAGATCCGCACAGCAGGCACCAGCATGACCGAGATCGTCAACGGCGTGCGGGGCGTGGCAGCCAACATGTCGCTGATCTCGACAGCCAGCGCCGAACAAAGTGGCGGCCTGACAGAAATTTCAGCTGCGGTGGGTCAGCTCGACGAGATCACACAGAACAATGCCCGCATGGTCGAGCGGGCGGTCCAGCAAGCGACCCAGCTGGAAGGGCGAGCCGCGACCCTGGCACAGGCGGTGTCTTCGTTTCAGTTGCAGCAAGGCGCGGCCGAGGAGGCCATGCAACTGGTCGATCGGGCCTTGGCCCAGCGTGCGCAGGGTGGGAGGGAGTCATTCTTGCAGCAGATCACCGACCCGGCGCTGTCGTTTCACGACCGCGACATGTATGTGTTCGCGCTCGATCGCAATGGGGTGTACCGTGCATTTGCCGGCAAGCCGGAAAAGGTGGGAAGCCGCGTGCACGACATTCCAGGCGTTGACGGGTCGGCCTTGCTGGAGTCCATCATGATGCAGGCCGATCAGGAGCCGGGCTGGGTGGAATACGACATCACCAACCCGCAAAGTGGATCCGTCCAGACCAAGATGTCTTACGTCACCAAGGTGGATGACGTCTACATCGGTTGCGGGGTCTACATGTCGCTGACCTCACTGGCCTGACTCAGCCTGGTTGACGTTTTTCCCGTGCCCGGGCCAGCGCGGCTTCGATCATGGCCCGTTTCTTGTCCAGCACGACAGGATCTGTGTGCCGCGAGTGGGTCGCCAGGTCGGCGAGCTTCTCGCGTGCTCTGGTCTCTTGCCGGGCATCGTGCTCGGCCTTTTCGCGCAGCAGACGCTCTGTTCGTGCGTCGTAGCGTTGGCGGGCTTGTGATGCCTGTGCCGAGGTCCACGCGTCCCAACCTGAGCGTGCGCCGCTGACCACTTCCAGATCGATGCAGTCGACCGGGCAGACTGGTATGCACAGCTCGCAGCCGGTGCAATAGGCTTCGATCACCGTGTGCATGCGTTTGTGGCTGCCGACAATGGCGTCGGTGGGGCAGGCTTTGATGCAGAGGGTGCAACCGATGCACCAGTTTTCATCGATGACAGCCAGCGTGAGCGGGCCCTCGATGCCGTTGACGGGATTCAGGGCTGAGACCGCCTGGCCGGTCAGTGAAGCCAGACGCTCGATGCCTTGCTGCCCACCTGGGGGGCATTGGTTGATGCTTGCCTCATCCTCGGCGATAGCACGCGCATAGCTCGCGCAGTCGGGAAACCCGCAGCGGGTGCACTGCGTCTGGGGCAGTGCGGCGTCGACGAGCCGGGCCAAGTCATTCATCGCAGATGGCCGGCCGAGCCGGTGTGCCCCAGTCCGACTTCAGGCCCGACGAGCCGCAGCCTTCTTGGCCGCGACAGTGGACGTTCGGGCTTTGGGCTTGGATGCATTGGTTTTGGGGGCAGGCTTGGCCTGTTTGGCCGCCGCTGTCACCTTGGTTGCCCGTGGCTTGGCCACTGGTGCCGTGGCACCGCTGCTTTGGTGCGCCAGGATAAAGCTCTTGACCACCGGGTACACCATTTCACGCCAGCGGCGGCCGCTGAAGATGCCGTAGTGCCCGGCACCCTTGGCCTCGTAGTGCATCTGATGCGTCTTGGGCATACCGGTGCACAGATCGTGAGCGGCGGCGGTCTGGCCGGAACCTGAGATGTCGTCCAGTTCGCCTTCGACCGTCAGCAGTCCCGTGGTCTTGATGTCCTGAGGACGCACCGGCTCGGTCTTGCCCGCCGCGTTCTTGACGTCCCACGTGCCATTGACCAGCTTGAAGTCCTGGAACACCGTGTTGATGGTCTCCAGGTAGTAGTCGGCGTCCATGTCGAGCACGGCGTTGTACTCGTCATAGAACTGACGGTGGCTCTCGGCGCTGGAGAGGTCCCCCTTGATCAGGTCCTGGAAGTAGTCGTAATGGCTGGAGGCATGGCGATCCGGATTCATCGCGACGAAACCGGTGTGCTGCAAGAAGCCAGGGTAGACCCGGCGGCCTGCGCCGGGGAACTTCTCCGGCACTCGATAGATGACGTTGTTTTCGAACCAGCTGTGGCTGCGTTGCGTGGCCAGGTTGTTGACAGCCGTCGGCGACTTCCTGGCATCGATCGGACCGCCCATCATGGTCATCGACAACGGCGTGGTCTCGCCACGGCTGGCCATCAGCGAAACGGCGGCCAGGACAGGGACCGTCGGCTGGCATACGCTCATGACATGGCAGTTGCCATAGGTCATTTGCAATGTACGGATGAACTCCTGCACATAGTTGACGTAGTCGTCCAGGTGAAACTCACCTTCGGACATTGGCACCAGTCGCGCGTTCTTCCAGTCGGTGATGTAGACCTTGTGGTCCTTGAGCATCGTCTTGACAGTGTCACGCAGCAGCGTGGCGTAGTGGCCCGACAGCGGCGCCACGATCAGCACCACGGGCTGGCCTTTGAGCTGGGTCAAGGTGGCGGCGTCATCGGTGAAGCGTTTGAAGCGGCGCAACTCGCAGAACGGCTTGTCGATCTCGACGCGCTCAAAGATCGCCACGTCGACTCCGTTGACGTCGACCTTGTTGATGCCGAACACTGGCTTTTCGTAGTCCTTGCCCAGCCGGTGCATCAGGTCGTAGCCGGCGGCCACACGCTGGGCCATCGGGAACTGCGCCAGCGGCAGGGCGGGGTTGTTGAACAGCTTGGCAGCGACTTCAGCCAGGTCAGCGAACGGCTCCATGATGGAGCGCTGCGTTTCGTAAATCTGGTAGAGCATGGTGGGTTCAACTGGTTATGTTGCATTGCAATATAACAGCTTGATACGAATACCATTCCGGTGAAAACACCTAAATTCCCGGCGCGCTTGTCACCTTCGTGAAATCAATGGCGCGGGTCATGCTTGAACGCCTGAGTCACAGGCGGCCGGACAGCAGCCAAGGTCGAGCAGGTTGCTGGCGCTGCTTCAAACCACCTTGGCAATCGCCTGGCAAACGTAGTCGATGTTTTTGCTGTTCAGCGCCGCGACGCACATGCGACCGGTGTCGGTGCCGTAAACGCCAAACTCGCTGCGCAGGCGCACCATCTGGTCTTTGGACAGACCGGAGTAGCTGAACATGCCGATCTGGGTGGTGATGAAGCTCATGTCCTTTTTTACACCCGCCGCCTTGAGCCCATCGACCAGCTTCTGGCGCATGGCCTTGATGCGCACGCGCATCTCGCCCAGCTCGGCTTCCCACTGCCCGCGCAGCTCGGGGTTGTTCAGCACCGCAGCCACGATAGCGCCACCGTGGGTCGGTGGGTTGGAGTAGTTGGTTCGGATGGCGATCTTGAGCTGGCTGAGCACCCGGGCCGCCTCTTCCTGGCTGCTACCCACCACGCTCAAGGCCCCCACGCGCTCACCGTACAGGCTGAAGCTCTTGGAGAAGCTGGTGGACACGAAGATGTTCAGGCCGGCGGCGACGAACTTGCCGATCACCGCGCCGTCTTCCGCGATGCCGTAGCCAAAGCCCTGGTAAGCCATGTCCAAGAACGCTGTGAGGTTGCGCGCTTTGACCACGGCGATCACCTGATCCCATTGGCCAGCAGAAATGTCGTAGCCCGTGGGGTTGTGGCAGCAGGCGTGCAGCAGCACGATGGTGCCTTGGGCGGCGGCGTTCAGCTTTGCCAGCATGCCGTCAAAGTTGATGCCTCCCAGGCCGCCGTTGGCGCTCTGGTCAAAGTAAGGGTAGGTGTCGACGACGAAGCCAGCGTTGGTGAACAGCGCTCGGTGATTTTCCCAGCTGGGGTCGGAGATCAGCACGGTGGCATTGGGACTGACTTTCTTGAGAAAGTCGGCGCCGATCTTCAGGCCGCCGGTGCCGCCGATGGCCTGCACGGTGGCGACGCAGCCGCTTTTGACGATGTCGGAGTCGGCCCCAAACACCAGACCTTTGACAGCTGCGTCGTAGGCGGCGATGCCGTCGATGGGCAGGTAGCCGCGCGCGGTCGGCTTGTCCATCATGGCTTTTTCAGCGGCCTGCACACACTGCAGCAAGGGCAGTTTGCCGTTGTCGTCGAAATACACACCCACGCCAAGGTTGACCTTCTTGGGGTTGGTGTCGGCGGCGAACTGCTCGTTCAGACCCAGAATCGGGTCGCGGGGGGCCATCTCGACGGCGGTGAACAAAGACATGTCGGAAATCCTGAGAAAGTGGGTGGACAAAGGCCGGTGACGGAGCGGCTGGCAGCCTGGCGGTTCTTGCGGTAGGCTGTCGGGTTAACCCGCAATTTTATCCATCCATGGTCACCGCCTCTCAGCCACCCTTGAGCCTCGTCGAACCCGAGGCCCCGCAGGCCGGCGAGTTTGTGTCCTTTCCCGACTCGCCGTTTGAACTGTTTCAGCCTTTTCCACCGGCGGGCGACCAGCCAACGGCCATTGCAAGTCTGGTCGAAGGCGTGCGCGACGGTGAGGTTTTCCAGACCTTGCTGGGCGTGACAGGATCAGGCAAGACCTTCACCATGGCCAACGTGATTGCCCGCTTGGGGCGCCCGGCCATCGTGTTCGCGCCCAACAAGACACTGGCCGCGCAGCTGTATTCGGAATT
>JBIIQD010000259.1:0-4603 GCA_044342265.1 Hydrogenophaga sp.
CACGAGGTGTTCTGTGTGCTTTTCCTGGACAGCCAGAACCGGTTGATCGCGCTCGAAGAACTGTTTCGTGGCACGCTGTCTCAGACTTCGGTCTACCCGCGCGAAGTGGTGTTGCGCGCCCTGCACCACCATGCCGCCGCCCTGGTCCTGGCCCACAACCACCCCAGCGGCGAGGCCCGCCCCTCGCGTGCCGACGAGGCGTTGACGCAATCGCTCAAGGCCGCGCTGGCGCTGGTGGATGTGCGGGTGCTGGACCACTTCATCGTCACACGCGACGCAGCGACCTCGATGGCAGAGCTCGGTCTGGTCTGAGGGCCTTTGCGGGTGCGCGAGAATCCGGGCATGAAGGTCCGCTCGCTCGCAGAACTCAAGTCGGTGCAACAGGTGGTCGCCCAGCGTGCGGCCGCAGAGGCAGCGGCACGCGACGCTGAACGGGTGCGGGCAGTGCGGATGGACCGCGAGAAGCGCCAATTCGAGCTTGCCGTTGGGCCGGTGAAACCGCTCACCGCCCACCGGCGCGTGCTGCACCCGGCGATCGGCGTGTCTCCCGAGCCACGGCAGCGCCAACTCGATGAGGAGGCCGTGATGCGCGAAGCACTGTCCGACGAGTTCGACGTCGAAACCCTGCTGCACACCGACGACCAGCTCAGTTACCGCCGTCCGGGCCTGGGGCCTGACGTTATGCGCAAGCTGCGCGAGGGCCATTGGAGCATCCAGAGGCACATCGATCTGCACGGCCTGCGCGTGGACGAAGCGCGCGAGGCGCTGGGCAAGTCCATCCGCGAGGCCCATCACCAGGGGCTGCGCTGCGTGCGGGTGGTACACGGCAAGGGCCTGGGCTCGCCCGGTCGTGCGCCGGTGCTTAAAGGTCGGGTGCTGCGCTGGCTGGTGCAAAAGAAGGAAGTACTGGCCTTCGTTCAGGCGCGGCCGGCCGAGGGCGGCGCAGGAGCGCTGGTGGTGCTGCTCAAGCCAGTGGGGCGCTAAAGGGTCACTGCGGTGTGTTCCTCATCCAGTCAGCAGTTTTGAAGAAACTCTCTTTGAGGCGCATTCGCAGATCTTCAGGCACCTCGGTTTCGCCCATCGCCTGGTCCATGCAGGCCAACCACTGATCACGCTCGACGATGCCGATCTTGAAAGGCATGTGGCGCATGCGCAGGCGTGGGTGGCCGAAGCGGTCTTCGTAGAGCGAGGGACCACCGAGCCAGCCGCAGAGAAACCAGAACAGTTTCTGCCGCGCATCGTCCAGTGATGTGCCGTGCGCCACACGCAATTCGCGGTACCCCGGTTCGATGTCCATGAGGTCGTAAAAGCGGTCAACCAAGGAGCGCACTTGGACCTCTCCGCCGATCCATTCGAACGGGGTGGCGGGAGCGGCCGCGGCCTCTTGACCGTTCATGTCATTTGCCATTCAAACGGCAGCCCGGCGCAGGGTTTCAATGACCGGCGTCTTCAACACGCTGCGCAAACCCCACCAGCCCGCCATCAACGCCAGCACGCCACCCGCCAGTGCGCCGCCCAGAGGCACCCAGGGCGAGGGCTGCCAGCTGAACTCAAACGCGTACTTCGCCAACGCCCAGCCCACCACGATGGCGACCACCGACGCGAGCACACCGGCCAGCAATCCAACGCCTAGCAACTCCACGCGCTGCACATCGCGCAGCAGCTTGGAGCTGGCACCGACGGCGCGCAGCACCGCGAACTCGCGCTCGCGCTCGCCGCGCGTGGCGGTGATCGTCGCCAGCAGCACCACGAGGCCAGCGGCCAGCGCAAACGCGAACAGGAACTCCACGGCACGGATCACTTGCCCCAGCACCCGTTGGACCTGCGAGATGGTCTGGCTCATATCAACGTTGGTGATGTTCGGAAACTGCCGCACCAGCGCATTGTCAAAAGTCTTGTTGGCCTCAGGCACACGGTAGGCACTGATGTAAGTGGTCGGCACCTCTGGCAGCTGGGAGACCGGGAACAGCACAAAGAAGTTGACCCGCATCGAACCCCAATCGACCTTGCGCAGACTCGTGATGCGGCGCTCGACCGCGATGCCAGCCATCTCGAAGCCCAGCCGATCACCGAGCTTGAGGCCCAGGTCTGTGGCCAGCCCTTCCTCGACGCTGAGACCGTCCAACTCTTCGGGTGTCCAGCGACCGGCCACGATCTCGTTGTGGGCCGGTTGTTGCGCGCCATGCGAAAGGTTGAACTCGCGCTCGACCATCCGTTGCGCGCGATCGTCGGCATAACTTTCAGACTGCACCGCCACTCCATTGACCGAGACCAGGCGACCCCGGATCATCGGGAACCAGTCGTATGTCGAAATGCCGCCATCGCTCAGCGCCTGGCGAAAGGGTTCGCCTTGCTCGGGCTGGATGTTGATGACGAAACGGTTGGGGGCGTCGGGCGGTGTGGCGTTGCGCCAGCTCGCGATCAGGTCGGTGCGAAGCAGCACCAGCAGGACCAACGCCAACAGGCCCACTGCCAGCGAGCTGATCTGCACCACGGCGTACGCGGGCCGCGCTGAGAGCTGACGCGTGGCCAGCACCAGCGCCCGCGGCGCAGTGCTTTCGTTGACACTGCGCCGCAGTAGCCACACTGCGGCCCAGCTGACCAGTGCAAACACCGCCACTGCTGCTGCGAATCCCCCGACGGCAATGCCGCCCAGTTTGAGGTCTCGGCTCGCGGCCAGCAACAGCACGGCGAAACCCGCCACGCCCAGGCCCAGCACCACCAGCGTCGCGGGTTTGAGCTGCCCGACATCGCGGCGGATCACGCGCAGCGGCGGCACCTGCGCCAGTTGCAGCACCGGCGGCAGGCCAAAGGCCATCATCAGCGTCAGGCCCATGCCCAAACCCAGCAGCACTGGCCACAACGTGGCCGCTGGCAGCGCCGACTCGACCAGTCCGGCCAGCAGCAGCACGAACACGTAGTGAAGAGCGAACCCGGCAAGCACTCCCAGCAGACTGGCCAACAGGCCGATCACGGTGAACTCGAACGCATAGGCCCGCGCCATCGTCCCTTGTGACAGGCCCAGCACGCGCATCATGGCGCAGTCGTCCAGGTGCCGCTGTGCAAAACCACGCGCTGCAATCGCCACGGCGACCGCCGACAACAATGCCGCCAGCAGGGCCACCAGGTTGAGAAATTTTTCAGCGCGCGACAGCGTTTGCTGCATCTCGGGCCGGCCACCTTCGAGCGACTCCAGCCGCACGCCACGGGACTCGGGCTTCTTCAGCTCGGCCTCGGCCCAGATCACGTACTGCTTTACCGCCGGGTCCGCTCCCGCCAGGGCCAACCGGTAGCCAATGCGGCTGGCGGGTTGGACCAGTCCGGTCGCTGGCAGGTCGTCCACATGAATCATCACGCGCGGCGCGAAACTCATGAATCCGGCGCCCCGGTCGGTTTCGACCACGATCACCTTGGCCAGCGTCAGGCTGGTGTCGCCCAGCAGCAAGGGCTGCCCGATCTTGAGCTGCAAAGCGGACAACAGCGCGGCATCGACCCAGACGGTGCCAGGGGCCGGAATCTCGCGGGTCGCCACATCGGTCACGTCTGGCCCATCGGCCACGCGCAGGTTGCCTCGCAACGGATAGCCAGGCGCCACCACTTTCAAAGCCACCAGCCGCGCCGCGCCGCCTTCTTCTTCCCGAGCGCGCCCCATGGTGGGAAAACTCAGCGTTTGCACCGTCTGTAGACCCAGTTCAACCGCTTTGGCCATGAACACCTGCGACACCGGCTTGTCGCTGCGGACCACCGCATCGCCCCCGATCAGCGCGCGCGCATCGCGCTGCAACCCGCCTTGGAGCCGATCTGCGAAGAAGGCCACGGCTGTCAACGCCGCGACCGCCAGCATCACCGCCAGCAGCAGCAGTCGCAATTCACCCGCTCGCCAGTCGCGCCACAGGGAGCGCCAGCCAAGGGACCAGAAAGAAACCGGAGTTGTTTGCATCAGCAGAACCTTAACCCATGCACATCATCCCCGCGGTACGGTACGAATTGGCGGGCAAGACTGGCTTCGCTCCAAAGAGGCGATCCCCTACGTCCGCGAGCCCCAGCAGACGCATTCGTTTCCTTTGCGTCCAAGGTCCAGCGCCGGGATATCCATCGGCACATCGAGATGCCCGCCGTGGAATGCTCAAGCGGTTGCGGGCGGCAGAGTGTCAAACACGATGCGTTGTGGGTGCGAAAAACAGAGGAAGCGCTTGTGCGTGGCCCGGCCCACAGCGCACAAGCCCACGCGCTCGGCCACGTGCAGGCCCATTTCGGTGATGCCGCTGCGCGAGATCACCACCGGCACGCCCATCTGGGCCGATTTGATGACCATCTCGCTGGTCAGTCGGCCCGTGGTGTAGAAAACCTTCTCGCCAGCCGGCAGAGAGGGTTGCAATGCCATCCAGCCCGCGATGGTGTCCACCGCGTTGTGACGCCCCACATCTTCGACAAACAGCTGAAGTCGGTCGTCCAGAAAGAAGGCACAGGCGTGCACCGAACCCGCGGTCTTGTAGGTGCTGTCGCGCAGGCGGATGGTGTTGACGATCTCGTAGAGCTGGGCCTGGCTCAACCGGGCCTTGGCCGGGAGCACGATGCGATCCACATCGTCCATCAGGCCGCC
>JBIIQD010000260.1:0-4593 GCA_044342265.1 Hydrogenophaga sp.
CCGGGCAGACACGGTGGCAGTGGCCGTACAGCGGGTTCGGGGAGATTGCGCCTCAGGCCACGCCTGCTTCGGGCCAAACCGCGATCAACTACAGCCTGCGCTACCCTGGGCAGGTTGACGATGGGAATGGGTTGTTCTACAACTGGCACCGGTTTTACGATCCGAGGGTCGGGCGGTATACGAGTGCGGACCCGATTGGGCTGGAGGGTGGGTGGAACCGGTTTGGGTATGTGGGGGGGAATCCGTTGGGGTTTGTGGATCCAACAGGATTGATAAATATTCCTGGCATCCCTGGTGCGGACGGTGAAACATCGATTCACGCAAATCCAGGACCGGACGCTACGACTTTTAGGCCGGATCATGGGCCAGATCACATTCATTTGGGCAAAAACGATGGTCCACGCGTTCGCACAAGCGACTTTCAGCCATTCTCTGACGATGACGCTAGACGGATGTCGCGTAAGCAGAAGAAGTTCTGTGAAGGACTGAGCGACGTATCGAAAGACAAGATACGCAAAGCGCAGAGTTCAATCTTTAAGCATGGTCGCATCATTTTGTCGATAGGTGGGGGTGTGACATCAATTGCCGCAGCATGTCGCGCTGATCCGATCTGGTGTGCCGAGCAAATCGAAGTTGGAAATCTGCCATGACCAAATCGGAGTTCGTGAAACTTCTTCGCTTCCCGTCGGAGTGGATCGCCCTCGGGATGTATCCAGACGAGCTGTTCCGATGGCAGTTATCCGGGTACGAGCTAGGACACGAGGATGGAGCAGAACATGATCGAAATGGGGCATTCCACTGGTGGTTGCGCAAACCGCCGACGAAGGCTGAACTCGAGAACCTTCTGCGTTTGGCGGCTCTTGATCCTGATGTAGCGCTGGGAGACGACTTGCGTCAGTACATACGCAAGGCATCTGCCTTTGATGATCAGCTTGCCGCGCTTGATCAAGAATTGTTTCAACGGGGTAAGGGGTCAGGCTCAGACTGAACGGCTGCCACCTTTTAACCCGCAAGGGTCGCATCCCGGATGATTGCCACGAATCGCTATCGAAGGCGTAATCGCTATCGGCACGCCAACCACAGCACCGTCCGAACCACCGCCCTCGATTATGTGCCCAGCGGCGGCGGCAGGGGCGATCTGGCCACGCTGACCTACCCCAGCGGCGCCGTCCTGACCCACCAGCACAACGGCGCCGGGCGCCTCTCGGGCATGCTCTGGAACGGCCAGCCGCTGCTGCAGGCCATCACCTGGAATGCGCTGGGCCAGCCCTTGACCTGGCGCTGGGAGTTCGCCGATGCCAGCACCGCCACGCGCGTGCTTGCCACGCGCCTGTACAACACCGCAGGCCAGCTGACCTCCAGCGAGTTCGCCACCTTCGCCCCCGAGACCACCGGCCGCATCGGCTCGGTCACGCAGAAACTCGTGCGCGCCAACGGCACGGGCGGCTGGCTCACCGAAGACGTGCCCTTCAACGCCCTCTACAACAGCCTGGGCCAGCTCACCAGCTTCACCGCCGTGGGCACCCACCCGCTTTTCCAGTGGGGCCACACCTACAGCGTCGACGCCAACGCCAACCGCACCGGCGGCACCATCACCGCCAACGGCGCGTCGATGAGCTTCACCAGCGGCGTGCAGGGCGGCAGCAACCGCCAGAGCACCGCCGCGGGCATCACGGTGACCACCAACGCCGCCGGCGACATCACCAGCCTGCTGGGCAAGACCCTGGCCTACGACGCGGCCGGGCGACTCTCGGAAGCCACCGCCGTGCCGCCCTGCCCCTCGGGCACCAACTGCGCGGGCGCGCAGACCACGCTCAGCCGCTTCAACGGCTGGGGCCAGCGCTTCCTGCGCGACACGCCGAACGCGCAGACCATTTTCAGCTACGGCACCGAGGGCCACAACCTGCTCTCGGAGACCACGCGTAACCTCAGCACCTCGGCGCTCTCCACCACCGAACACATCTGGCTGCCCACCGCCTCGGGGCCGATGCCGGTTGCGGCGGTCATCAACGGCACCCACTACGCGGTGCATGCGGATCACCTGAACACGCCGCGTCGCCTCTCGGATTCGGCCGGGCAGACCCGCTGGCAGTGGCCTTACAGCGGGTTCGGGGAGATCAACCCGCAGAGCACGCCTGCTGCCGGGCAGGCTGCGGTGAGCTATAGCCTGCGCTACCCTGGGCAGGTTGACGATGGCAACGGGCTGTTCTACAACTGGCACCGGTTCTATGACCCGAGGGTCGGGCGGTACACCTCTTCTGATCCGATTGGACTGGAGGGTGGGTGGAATCGGTTTGGGTATGTGGGGGGGAATCCGTTGGGGTTTGTGGATCCAGAAGGGTTAAGGGGAAATGCAGTTCGTGGACCAAACAACGCTCAAAACGCTGCTGGCTATCACGACCTCAGAGGTAATTTCATTTGTTTAGAGTGGAAGTGCGACCCCAAAAACCCCTCTTGTGATCTGTTCGATACAAAAGACCCAACTGATTTTTTGCCTGCAGCGTTCAGTGCGGAAACTTCAAAGGCGCCCGATGGATGCACCTGCACTCAATTGGGCTACAGAACTGACTGGACTGGACCAAGCCCAGATTGGCGAGAAGTGACTGAGGTCTACAACAACTACAAAGATGGAAAAGGGTTTAAACGGCGATGGATAAACTCCATCAGATCACTGCCTCATTGGGCACGATTTTAGAAACTGAATGCATGCGAGTTCTTTTTGGCTGTATTTTCTTGTTGATCGGTCTGCTTCACGGGTGGCACGTCGCAAACATTGAATACGGGAACGTCTCTGATTTGAATGCCGGACGCTTCTTCTCCTTTTCCGACTTGGATCGTCTCGCTTCCAGTGGACCTGTCGGTAAGTTCCTCGTGCTCGCAATAGATGGCGCTATCGCAATGCTTGGCGTTCTTGAACTGACCAAGAAGTCGAAGTGAAACCAGCTCAAAACAAGAAATCGACTCAAGGGCCAAGTGCAGATTCGAGTCTGCAGTGCAACAAGTCGACTTCGCCCTCGAGACCACCGGGCAGACAGGGTCGACGTCCAAGAAGCTGATGAACTCCACCGTACATAACAGCTGAAACAGCTATAATGACTATTACCCTGGTTTGGAGGTTTTCCCATGATCACCATGACATCGCTGGACGCACAGAATCAGTTCGGCACCCTGATCGATGCTTCCCAGCGCCAACCGGTCACTGTCACCCGGCGTGGGCGGCCTGTGGCGGTCGTGCTGTCCTATGAGGACTACGTCCAGCGCACAAAGACCATTCCCCTTGAGGTAGCGAAGTTCATCAGCGAGGGTTTTCCTCTGCGGGGTCAGGAAGCCGCAGCCTCTTTGAAGCAGCGGCTTGCCACCCTGAGCAACCGGGCCGCCGAGGATGGGCTTACCGAGGCAGACGTGATCCGGATGCTCAATGAGCAGTGAGGCGCCCGCCATCGTCATCGACACCAACGTCCTCATCAGCGCGGGTATCCTTCCTCAATCCCGGCTGGCGGCCGTCCTCGTCATCGCCGCCGAACGGTTTGTGATTGCCCAGAACGAGGCGACGTGGAACGAGATGATCAACCGCATCGAGCGCGCCAAGTTCGACCGTTACTTTGGTGAGAGCGGCCGGCTCGCCTACCTCACCATGCTCGCGCAGTTGGTTCGGTTTTTTGATGCCGCGTCGGACGAGCGGGTCAGTCGCGACCCCGATGACGACAAGTTCATTTCACTCGCGCTCGATGCGGGCGCCCGCATCATCGTTTCGGGCGATGCCGACTTGAAGGACATCAGGACCCACAAGGGCATTGAGATCCTGACGCCTTCGGCTTTTCTGGATCGGTTCACGGCGTAGCGGACGCGCCCCTAGGCCACACCCAATGCGGGCACCACCAGCAATTCCAGCGGCGCCAACGCCAACCGCCCCTGCGGAACCACTAAAACTGCGTGCTAGCATGATCCGCATGCGTATCCAAGCCCCCGCCCTGCATCTCATTCAGCAGCGCATCCCGCGCCTGATGGCGGTGTATGCGTTCGGCAGCCGGGTGCAGGGCACGGCGAACGCCCACAGCGACTGGGACCTCGCGGTGCTGGTGGAGGGTTATGCCGACCCGGTGCTGTTGTGGGACACGGCGAGCGAGCTGGCTTCGTTGCTGGGCGCGGAAGTGGACCTTCTGGATTTCCGCGCCGCATCTACCGTGATGCAGCACCAGATCCTCACCACCGGTGAACGCTGGTGGGCGCTTGATGCGCAGGCCGCGATTTACGAAGCGGCGGTGCTCAGCGAGATGACCGAGCTCAATGCCGCCCGTGCGCCGCTGCTGGCCGACATTGCCGCTTCCGGGAGGGTGTATGGCCGATGACGTGCTCATCAACAAGGCCGCCACGATCGAGCGATGCGTGCGACGGGCGCGGGAAGAGTACGCCGCAAACCCGGATACCTTTGCCACTGACTTCACCCGCCAAGACGCGGCGATCCTGAACATCCAGCGCGCCTGCAAGGCGGCGCTGGACATGGGGCAACACCTGGTGCGCCGCGAGCGGCTGGGCGTGCCGCAGAGCGCGCGCGACGTGTTCGGCCTGCTGGCGCAGGGCGGCTGGATTGCG
>JBIIQD010000261.1:0-4592 GCA_044342265.1 Hydrogenophaga sp.
GCTCTCGCAGGCCGAGATCCGCGACTTCTACGGTCTCGTGCGGGGTCTCAAGAAGCAGGGCGTTGCGGTGCTTTTCATCACCCACAAGTTTGACGAAATCTTCGCCGTCGCTGACCGCTACGTGGTGTTGCGCGACGGTGCCTCCGTCGGCCATGGCCACATCGCCGACGCAAAGGAAAACGAGCTGGTCCGTCTGATGGCGGGCCGCGAGATCGAAAAGATCTACCCCCACATTCCGCGCCAGGCGGGCGAGGTGGTTCTGGAGGTCCAGGGCCTCTCGCACCCCACCGAGTTCGATGACTTGAATTTCTCGTTGCGCGCCGGCGAGATCCTGGGGTTCTACGGCCTGGTCGGCGCCGGTCGCAGCGAAGCCATGCTCGCACTCATGGGCCTCAATCCGCAGGCGCGTGGGCAAATCCGCGTGGACGGCAGGGCGCTGAGCGTGCGCGAGCCGGCCGACGCGATTGTTGCCGGGCTCGCTTACGTGCCCGAAGAGCGCCAGCGCCAGGGCGGCATCCTCGACTTCTCGGTGCGCCACAACATCTCGCTCGCCGGTCTGGCCGGTCCGGTCACGCAAGCCGCGCCGCTGTCACGCGGGCCGTGGCTCTCGGCTGCGCGCGAGGCCGCGCTGACCGACAGCATGATCGGCCGACTGCGCATCAAGACGGCTGGTCATGACACGCCACTTTCGGGCCTCTCGGGTGGCAACCAGCAGAAGGTGGTCATCGCCAAGTGGCTGGGCCTGAACCCGCGCATCGTGATCCTGGACGAGCCCACCAAGGGCATCGACGTCGGCGCCAAACAGGCGGTCTACCAGCTGATCGCCGAGATGGTCGCGCAGGGCCTGGCCGTGATTCTGGTCTCCAGCGAGCTGCCCGAGGTCATGCACCTGGCCCACCGCGTGGTGGTGATGCGCCGAGGCCGCATGGTCGCCACTTTCGAACAAGGCGAAGCCGATGCCGAGACCATTGTGTCCGCCGCTTCGGGCATCGCCTCCGCCTCTACCGTCCGTGCAGAACCACAGGAGCTGGCCGCATGAACACGGCGTTCGCAAACCACTGGCAGTCCCGCCGCCGCGAGTGGCTGCTGGCGGCCATCATCCTCCTCATCGTGCTGGCCGTGGGCTGGCGCGCGCCGGTGTTCCTGAGCGTGCGCAATGCGCTGGATGTCGGCAACGATTCGGCCATCCTCGTCATTCTCGTGATGGGGCAGATGCTGGTGCTGCTCACGCGCGGTGTCGACTTGTCGGTGGCCTCCAACCTCGCGCTCACCGGCATGCTCTGCGCACTGGCCGCGCGGGCCTGGCCTGGCATCCCGCTGGCGGTGCTGCTGCTCATGGCCTGCGCCATCGGCGCGCTGCTGGGTGCGGTCAACGGCTGGCTGATCATGCGGTTCTCCTTGCCGTCCATCGTGGTCACGCTGGGCACGCTCTCGGCTTACCGCGGCGCCATCTTCGTGGCCAGCGACGGCGCCTGGATTTCCGACCACGAGATCCACCCGCTCATCAAGGGCCTGCCGCGCGAGCAATGGCTGGGCCTGCCAGCGCTGATCTGGATCGCCTTCGCTGTGGCCCTGGCCACCGCCTGGCTGCTGCGCTGGCGCCGCGAAGGGCGCGACCTCTACGCGTATGGCGGCAACCCGCACGCCGCGCTGTACGCCGGCATCCCGGTGCGCCAGCGCCTGGTCATGGCTTACACGCTCTCGGGCATGCTGGCCGGCCTTGCCGGTCTTCTCTGGGTGGGTCGCTATTCCATCGCCTTCACCGAACTCGCCTCCGGCTACGAGCTGACCGTGATCGCGGCCTGCGTGATCGGCGGCGTCAGCATCGGCGGCGGCGTGGGCACGATTGCCGGCGCGCTGCTGGGCGTGCTGTTCATCGGCGTCATCAACGGCGCGCTGCCGGTGATCCAGGTCTCGCCCTTCTGGCAGCAAGCGATTGCCGGCGCGGTGATCCTGGTCTCGGTCGTGCTCAACGCCCGCGCCGACCGCACGCAGGGCCGGCAGATCCTCGACAAGAGCTTCGACAAGACACAAGGAGCGGCCACATGAAGGCACTGGACACCTGGGAACGCATCCTGATTGCGCTGATCGTGCTGGTCTACCTGGGCTTTGGCCTGGGCATCGAGGGCTTCTTCACACCCTATGCGCTGGCCGACAGCACCTACAACTTCTCCGAAAAGGCACTGATCGCGCTGGCGATGGCGCTGCTGGTGATTGGCGGCGAGATCGACCTGTCGATCGCCGCCATCATGGCGCTGGCGTCCATGGCCATGGGCTTTGCCATGAAGGCCGGTGCCGACACCGCGACCATGGTGCTCGTGGCCCTGGCCACCGGCGCGGCCTGCGGAGCGCTCAACGGCTGGCTGGTCACGCGCTGGAAACTGCCCTCCATCGTCGTCACCATCGGCACGCTGTCGCTCTACCGCGGCCTGGCGCAGGTGGTGCTGGGCGACCAGGCCATCACCGGTTACCCCGAGACCCTGGTCACCTGGGGCAACGGCTACCTGGGCGACGTGCTGGGTCTGCCCTGGTTGATCGTGCCGATCGAGTTCGCCGTCATGCTGATCGCGGCGCTGCTGGTCGGGCTGTTCCTGCACGCCACGGTGCACGGCCGTCGCATCTACGCCATCGGCGCCAACGCCACCGCCGCGCGCTTTTCCGGCATCGCGGTCGACCGCTACCGCATGGGCCTGTTCATCTTCGCGGGCGTCATGGCCGCGTTGGCCGCCATATTGCTCACCGGCCGCATCGGCAGCACGCGGCCCAACCTCGCCATGGGCTGGGAGCTGGACGCAGTGACCATCGTCATCCTCGGCGGCGTCTCCATCCTGGGCGGCAAAGGCAGCATCGTCGGCACGGTGCTGGCCGCCGTGCTGCTGGGCAGCTTCACCTTCGCCATGGGCATGCTCAACGTCACCGGAATCGTGGTGTCCATGGTGGTGGGCGGCCTGCTGATCGCGGCCATGGTGCTGCCGCAGTACCTGCGCCGTTTGGCGGCTCATTTTCGCAAGGCTCGGGCCGAGCGCGGGAGCTTCGCATGACCACGGAAAAGCACGCCTTCCGCATGTTTCTCAACCCCGGCTGCGTCGACGAATACCGCCGCCGCCACGACGCCATCTGGCCCGAGCTGGTGAGCCTGCTCAAGGACTCCGGCATCGGGGACTACAGCATCTACCTCGACGCCGAACACCACGTGCTGTTCGGCGTGCTGCGCCGCCGCGCGGGCCACACCATGGCCAGCCTGCCGCAGCACCCGGTGATGCAGCGCTGGTGGCAGCACATGAAGGACATCATGCGCAGCCACCCCGACGGTTCACCGGTGGTCGAAGAACTGCCGTGTATGTTCCACATGGACTGAACGTGAAACACCCCCCGCGCCGCTCCGCGTTACCCCCCTCCAGGGCGGCGGCACTGGACGTCCGGCCAGGCCGGCCCGGCGGTGCCTCTGGCTCTGGCACCAGTACCCATACGCTTGTGCTGGACATCGGCAAGAGCAACGCCAAGCTGGTGCTGTTCAATGCCGAGGGCGACGTGCTGACGCGCCGCGTGCAGGCCAACGCGCCAGTCGACGCCGACGGCTACACCGCGCTCGGCACCGAGGCGCTGCAGGCCTGGCTCCTGGACGCCATGCCCACGTTGCCCGAGCGCCGGCAGATCGGCCGCATTGGCATCACCACCCACGGCGCCGCCTTCTGCGCCATCGACGACATCGGTCTGGTCATGCCACCCATGGACTACGAGTGGGACGGTTACGGCCCCTGGCGCGAGCGTTACACCGCGCTGCTCGACGGCTTTGATGTCACCGGCTCGCCGGTGTTGCCGCTGGGACTGAACGCCGGGCTGCAGCTCTACTGGCAGCAGCAGACCCGGCCCGAGGCCTGGGCGCGCGTGCGGCACTGGCTGCCGTACCCGCAATACTGGGCCTGGTGGTTCACCGGCGCGGTGGCCAACGAAGCCACCTCGCTGGGTTGCCACACGCACTTGTGGCAACCCGCGCGCAACGCCTTCGCCCCCTGGGCCGTGCGCCAGGGGCTTACCGAACGTTTCCCGCCCCTGCGTGCCGCGCACGAGGTGCTGGGCCGGTTGCGGCCCGAACTCGCCACAGCGCTGGGCTTGCCCGCCAGCTGCCAGGTGCACGTCGGCCTGCACGACAGCAACGCCTGCCTCGCGCGCCACCTGCACGCGCTGCCCGGCGCCAGCGTGGTTTCCACCGGCACCTGGACCGTCATCATGGCGCCCGGCGTGCCCACCGAGGGGATCGCGCTGGACCCGCTGCGTGACCAACTCTTCAACCAGTCGGTTGAAGGCCTGCCTGTGCCCACCGCGCGATTCATGGGTGGACGCGAATTCGCCCACCTCTGCCACGGCGCCGATCCATCGCTGGCCACGCTGCGCGCGTTGCGCGACGTGATCAACGAGGGCTGGACGGTGCTGCCCGAAGACAGCGCACATCCCGGCGCCGCAAACGGCCGCGTGGCCGAACTGCGTCAGGGTGAGCGCCGCATCGGCAATCGGCCTGGTGAGGTACCGCTGCATTTGCGTCCTGCCCTTGGCGCCTGGTACTGCGCCCTCATGACAGCGCAGACGCAGCG
>JBIIQD010000262.1:0-4566 GCA_044342265.1 Hydrogenophaga sp.
CAGCGCCAGGCCGACATTCGCGAACGCCTCAGGCGCGCCACGCCCGAGGAAAGGCAGCGGTTCCGGGAACAGCTGCGGGAGATGCTGGTCGGCCTGCCGCCCGCCGAGCGGCAGGCACTGATCGAAGACGCCCGGGAAAGCTGGCAGGCCATGACCCCCGCAGAGAAGCGCCGCCTGGCGGACGAGCGGCGCGAGAGGTTGCGCCAGATGACCCCGGCCGAACGCCGCGAGTTGTTGCGCGAGCGCCGGAAAACCCTCGATCGCATGACCCCGGCCGAACGCCGCGCGCTGCGCGAAAAGCTGCCGCACGAATGAGCAGCGACTGGGACATGTGGCACGCCGCCTGCCAGGGTCACGAAGCCAGCGCCGTGCGGCTGGTGCGGTCGCTCACCCCGCAGGCCATGGGGCTGGCCAGGCAACTTCTGGTGCGGCAGGAGGATGCGGAAGACGTGGTGCAGGAATCGTTCATGCGCCTATGGGGGTCGCGGCCGTCCGACACCCGCGGTGCTTCATTGGCGACCTATTTCAATACGATTGTGATCAATCGCTGCAGAAGCTGGCTGGTACGCCGGCGCGAGCTCAGCACCGATCCCGATCAGCTGACAGAGTGGATCGACGCGACACCCTCGGCTGATGTTCCTGCAGACCCGGCCGAGAAAGCCCAAGAGGGACCTCGAATCAGGGCCGCGATGCTCTTGCTACCGGCCCGACAGCGCATGGCCCTGGCGATGTGGGCCTACGCTGACGCCGATGTGGCGCAGATCGCGCGCTCGCTGGAGCTCGACACGAACGCCGCTCACCAACTGCTGCACCGCGCCAAGGCGACGCTTCGCCGCAGCCTTCAGGAGACAAGCCCATGACCGCTCCCGCCACGGACGCCCACAACACCAGAAACGATATAGAGCTCAAGGACCAACTGAAGGCCACGCTGACCCAGGCCGCAGACGAGGACGCCAGCGCCTTGGAGGCGCGCGTGCTCGCGCAATGGCGCCAGGTTCGTCCCTCTCAAGTGGTTGGGATCTCGACCGGTCCGGTGGCCTCGCTGCAGGCCGCCTGGCGCAACCACCCCGTGCTCTGGACGGGTGCGCTGGTGGCGCTGGCGATGGCACTGTGGATGCTGCGCCCGGTGCAGGATCCGGCACTGGATGAATTGATGCAGCCCGATCTGCTGACGCTGATCTTCGCCGGGGAGCTCTGAGTCCCCATGCCCCAGCGCTGCGCGGGTCGCTGCCGCAAACACCTCAGCCGCCTGCGCGCTTGACGGTGTGGCCCCGCGCCTTGAGCACCTCGATCACGCGCTCGACGTGCTCGCCCTGCACCTCGATCACACCGTCCTTGACCGTGCCACCACTGCCGCAGGCCGTTCGCAGTTGCTTGCCCAAGACCGCCAGGCCCGCCGCGTCCAGCAACGCGCCCTTGACGACGGTCACGGCCTTGCCGCCCCGGCCCTTGGTGTCGCGCGAGACCCGCAGCACGCCATCTCCCTTGGGCGCCAAAGGCTCGCCGCAGCGGCATAGCGCCACCGGCTGTCGGCAGCCCGGGCACATGCGACCCGATTCGGTCGAATACACGAGTCCGCCGGAAGAGACTTTGGATTTCATGGGCCCGGATCGTAGCGCGTCACCGACAATCCCCCATGCCTTTCATTTCCTTGGGTCTCGAACCCACCCTCGCCCAAGCCGCTGCCAATCTCGGGTTCACCGCCCCCACCCCGATCCAGACCGAGGCCATCCCGGTCGTGCTGGCCGGCCGCGACCTGCTCGCCAGTGCCCAGACGGGTTCCGGCAAGACTGCGGCCTATGCCTTGCCGCTGTTGCAGCGCTGGCTGGGCCGGGTGCACCCAGCCCAGCGCCGCACCGCCGCGCTGGTGCTGGTGCCCACGCGGGAACTGGCGGCCCAGGTGGGCGAGGTTTTGCGTTCGCTCGCGCAAGCGTTGACGCCCAAACCCCGGCTGGTTGTCGCTTTTGGCGGCGTGTCCATCAACCCGCAGCTGATGGCCCTGCGCGGCGGCGCCGACTTGGTGGTCGCCACGCCAGGTCGGCTGCTGGACCTCGTCGACCACAACGGCCTGCGACTGGACTCGGTGGAAATGCTGGTGCTCGATGAGGCTGACCGCCTGCTGGACCTGGGCTTCGCCGACGAACTGGCGCGCTTGTTGGCGCTGCTACCAGTCAAGCGGCAGAACTTGCTGTTGTCAGCCACCGTGCCCGCCGCGGTCGAGTCACTGGCGCGGCAATGGCTGAGAGAACCGGTGCGAATTGACCTGCCAGCAGCAGACCAAAGCTTGGAAACACCAGTGGTGCAGCAACGCGCGTTCGCGGTCGACGACCAGCGCCGCACCCAGCTGCTGCGCCAGTTGATGATCACCGAGGGCTGGAGGCCGGTGCTGGTGTTCGTGGCGACCCAGTACGCAGCCGAGCGGCTGGCGACCAAGCTGCATCAGGGCGAGGTCTATGCCACGGCTTTCCATGGTGGCCTGAGCCAGGGCGCGCGCCAGACCACGCTGAGCGAGTTCAAGGCCAACCGCTGGGACGTGCTGGTGACCACCGACCTCGCGGCGCGCGGCATCCACATCGAAGGCCTGCCGGTGGTGGTGAACTTCGACTTGCCGCGTTCGGCGGTGGACCACGTGCACCGCATCGGGCGCACCGCCCGAGCGGGTCAGCACGGACTCGCGGTCAGTTTCGTCACGGCGGCGCAGCTGGCGCACTGGCGCCTGATCGAAAGGCGCCAAGGCATGAGCCTGCCGCTGGAGACGGTGGAAGGCTTCGAGCCGACCGAAACACCGCCCGAACCGACCCCAGGCAACGGCGGCATCAAAGGCAAACGCCCGAGCAAGAAAGACAAACTCCGTGCCGCTGCGGCCGAAGCCGCCCGCGCCGACGGTCAGCCGCGGGTATAGGTCTGCTGGGTGCCTCGCTCGACGGCGGGCTTGAGCACCAGCGTGTTGCCACTCAAGGTAAAGTTGGCCTGACCATCGTTCACCAGCGAGAAGCTTTGCGTGACGCCGCCGGCGGCGTAGATGCCGGAGTTGACGGCGTTCGTGACGCTGATCTGTGATCCCGAGACGCTGTAGTTGCCTGTTGCATTCACCGAAATCGCAGCGGAGCCTCCTCCGGGAAACGTGCATCGCCCGTCCAGCGTCTGGCTGAATGTGCCATTGGCGTTGAAGCTCAACACCACGGGGCCGGCACAGGTTCCCTGACCTGTCGCTGCAATCAGCAAAGGGTTTTCGCTGATGATCCCGCCAATGTCTGCCTTCCAGACACCGACCAGCCCACTGCCGCTGCCTCCCTCATCGTCACCGCCGCTCCCGCCACATCCCACCAATGCCGCCGTTGCGACGATGAGTGAAGTGACCAGGGTCCGAGAAGTGTGAAGCATGATGTTTCCTTGAAGGGTTGACACCGGTAAGACCGGATGGCGCGATCCTAGAAATCGCGACCTGATTCAACCAGTGACATTTGTCACCCCATCCTCCATCAAGGGGACATCCAGCGAAAACACCGAACCTCGGCCCAGCCTCGAGCGCACGCCCAGGGGCCAGCCGCGCTCGGCGCACACGCGCGAGACCGCGGCCAGGCCCAGACCCAGGCCCTGCGGCGCCGACGTCCCGCCGGGCCAGGGGGCACGAAAGAAGGTCTGAAAGATGCGGGCCTGGTCAAGCTTGGCGATGCCGATGCCGGTGTCCCACACCTCGATGCGCGCCACCTCCGTCGCCCCGGCTGCACGGCGACGTACGGTGACCAGCACACCGCCCGAAGGCGTGAACTTGAGCGCGTTATCGATCAGGTTGTACAGCACCCGCTGCAGGGTCGAGCGTGGCGCCATCATCACGGCCTCACAGCCTCGAAACCGCAGTTGCAGGCCGCGGCGTTCGGCAATGTCGCGCCACATCTGGGAGGCATCGAACAGCAGCGAGTCGGTGTCGACTGGTCCGCTGGGCGCCTGGGCGGAAATCGACTCCAGCTGGTAAAGGTCCAGGATCGCATCGAGCGACTGGCTCAGGGTCTGGGTGACATCGACCATACGCTGCGCGGTCCTCCCAAGATCGCCACCCTGTAGCGCCTGCTCCAGGGTCTGCGCCTGCAGGCTCAGCGCCTGCACCGGCTGGCGCAGGTCGTGGCTGGCGGTGGCGAACAGGCGACTGCGTTCCTGCTGCAGCCGCTCCAGCGCCAAGTTCTGCTGCTCCAGCAATTCGGACTGCTGCCGCAGCTCGATGCGCGAGCGGATGACCTGCACCAGGCGCTGCCAGTGGTTGCGAAACAGCAGCATGACAGAGGCGGTGTAAACCAGCATGCTGATGCCCAGGAACAGGTCAAGCAGATCGCCCCGGGTCAACATCCAGAGGGCCAGCATGGCCCCGGTCGTGCCCAGGTAGGCCAGGCCCACCTTGAGCGAATAGGCCAGTCCGGCCGCAGAACCCGACATGGTGCCGACCACCATGAGGATCACCACCGCCAGCTGGGACGGGTCGTTGTGGCTCATCAGCATCCACGGCGCCAGCCCCCACAGCACGCCGAAACATGACAGCTGCACCACCGAGAGCCGCTCGGCCCGCTGCAT
>JBIIQD010000263.1:0-4562 GCA_044342265.1 Hydrogenophaga sp.
GGTCTGCAGGACGAGCTGGAACAGTTGATGGGGCTGCGGGTGGATGTGCTGACGCCCAAAGATTTGCCCGCCAAGTTCCGTGATCAGGTTTTGGCCGAAGCGCGCGCACTGTGAGCGACCTTCGTCTACCCGATGCTGGAGCACATGCAGCAAGCCGCTGCAGACGCGATGGACTTCACAGAAGGCATGAGCCAGGACGACTTTCTGGCCGACAAGCGCACCCAGCAAGCGGTGATCATGAGCCTGATCGTGCTGGGTGAGGCGGCCACAAAGGTCATGGACCGTTACCCGGAGTTCGCCAACGCCCATGCGCAGGTTCCGTGGCGCAACATGCGTGGCATGCGCAACCGCATTGCGCACGGCTATTTCGACATCAATCTGGGTTTGGTGTGGGACACGGTGCAAACCGCGTTGCCTCCGCTGGTCATTGCGCTGCGGGGAATGGCTTGAAGCCTCGGCGCCCTGCCCCTCGTAGCGAACAAGCCCGCATTGATGTCGCGCTCAAGCAGGCTGCTGCGCACGCCCGCAAGCAACTGGCCGCACAGGGCCTGAAGCTGCCCATCCAGAGTTGGAAAACCGGAAAGATCAGCAACCCGGTGGTTTGAAGTCACGGTTGTTCAGGCGCTCAGACGTCGGCAGAACCCGCCGTCTCCAGCCACTGCGATGATCAGCCGTCGCGCAGCTCGCGCGGTCACCCCGCGCCCAAGGTCACAACATGGCGCGGTGCAGGCCCCAGTGTTCGACCGCGGCGCCCATCACGATGACCTCGCCGTCTGCCAATTGGCCGTCTGCCTCGACCACGGCGGCACAGAGGTGCAAGAGCTTCAAGTCTTCGCACAGGCTGTTCAATACCCCGTGCAGCTCGGTTCGCTCAAGGCCGATCTGAAATGGAAGGCGACGGTTCAGAACTGGGGCATTCCGCCGAGACGGTCTGTCACGCGCGTTCGCCCTGCGGTGCCTTGGCTGCGCTGATCCAGACGCAACAGCGCACGTGAGGCTCGGGACAGGGCGCTGTCCAACGCCGAACGCCAGTCGCGTGCCATCGCGGTGATCACGACCGTGCCGCTGCCTTCGGTCTTCAGTTCGATCTGACAGCGTTTGTCCACGCCACCGCGCGGGCCGTTGACATCGGACAGCTGCACTTTGGCGCGCGGCACCAGCCATGTGAGGCGACGCATCGAGAACCGCACCTTTTTCTCAGCCAGGTCGCGCATGACCATGGCCTCAGGGTCCCGTGATTCAAACAACACTTGCATGGCAAATCTCCTGTGGGATGAAGGAGTCCTGACCTTATGGGCGGCAACCTCTCCCGGGAAGCAGGAAACAAAGAACAGAAAGCTCGGAAAAGGCGGAATGTACCGATACAAACAGCAACACCCATGCGGTTGTGACATGAGCGCCCGGACCGGTGATGGCTGGGGCGACATCCTCTTTTTGAGGTCACGTTTACCTTGTCTGAAGGATGCGGCCACTGCTTCAGACTCCTAGCATCCGCTCGTGTCCTTTTGGCATGGAGATAACGGATGTCCGTCGAGCGAAGCATTCCATTGCGATCATGGCGCGAGCGCGTGATCCAGACGTTGTTCTACGAGCTGGGCGCGCTGCTGATCGCTGCGCCGCTGTACCAGTGGGTGTTCAGCGTGTCTGCTGGAGAGTCGTTGCAGCTGCTGGTGACGCTGTCGGTCGCGGTGATGCTGTGGTCCCCGTTTCACAACACGGCGTTCGACTGGCTCGATGCCCGCTGGTTTGACCGGGTGGCCAGCGACCGCCGCGGTGTCTCGCGCTGGGTGCATGCGTTCAGCCACGAGGTGTCGACGCTGGTCGTGACGTTGCCACTGATCGTTTGGATCGGCGGCTATTCCTGGTTTGACGCGCTCTTGCTCGATCTGGGATTGACGCTGTTCTACACCGCCTATGCCTGGGTTTTCCACTGGTGCTTTGATCGCCTGCGACCGATCAGCACAACCCCCATACCGACTTCCCTCACCACAAGGAGCCCACCATGAGCGGCACTGAACAGTTTGGCGTTCACCTGATGTTTGACGGCTATGGCGCATCACCGGACCGGCTGGCGAACCTCGAGATGTTGCGCAGCCTGCTGCGGGACCTTCCCCGTGCGCTGGGGATGCATGCCATCTGCGAGCCCTGCGTGGTAGAGGTCGGCCCGCTGAACCGCAAGGACCCTGGCGGCTTGAGTGGCTTCGTGATGATCGCCGAGAGCCACATCAGCTTCCACACCTTTCCCGCTCGCCGCTTCGTCAGCGCAGATGTCTACACATGCCAGAACGATCTGGACACCGAGCGGGTCAAGGACCTGCTGTCAAAAGCGTTCTGGACCGAATCGGCCGAGGTGAAGGTGGTCCCGCGCGGGACGCGGTATCCGGCGGAGAATCTGGTGTGAAGCAGCAGCCGCAAGCTCCCACCGCAAGCGGTCAGTCGACCGCCCCTTGTTCTCAACATGCCCCGATCGCACCACCACGTCTACGTCATCGAGCTGCACCCGGACGTGCTACTGGAACCGCGCTTTCGCAAGTGCAACCCTGGCTACATCGAAGGCAAGCCTTGCGTGTACGTGGGCATGACCGGGCTGGACCCGGATGTGCGTTTTGACAAACACAAGGCTGGCATCCAGGCCAACGCCTATGTGACGAAGTACGGCCTGCGGCTGCTGCCCGACCTGTACGAAGGCTTCAACCCGATGCGATACGAAGACGCTGTGGAGCGCGAGGTGGAGATCGGAATCGACCTGCGCTCGGCGGGGTTCGGGGTGTGGCAGGCCTGACCGGCATCCGCAGGGCTCAGTGCCGCTCTGGCACCTGCCCGGCCTCGTCGCCCCAGACGCGATTGATGCGGCGCCCGCGTTGCACCGCCGGGCGTTCGCCGATGGTTTTGGCCCAGCGCAGCACGTGGGTGTATTCGTGCACCGAGAGGAATTCGCCCGCGTCGTAGAGCTTGCCTTCGACCATGCCGCCGTACCAGGGGTAGATGGCCATGTCGGCAATGGTGTACTCGTCGCCGGCCATGTAGGTGCGGGTGGCCAGGTGGCGGTCGAGCACGTCGAGCTGGCGCTTGGTCTCCATGGCGTAGCGGTTGATGGGGTATTCGAATTTCTCGGGCGCGTAGGCGTAGAAGTGGCCGAAACCACCGCCCAGGAAAGGCGCCGAGCCCATTTGCCAGAACAGCCAGTTGAAGGTTTCGGTGCGCGCGGCATGGTCTTTGGGCAGGAAGGCGCCGAACTTCTCGGCCAGGTAGAGCAGGATGGAACCGGACTCGAACACGCGGGTGTGCGGCTCGGTGCTGCGGTCGAGCAGAGCCGGAATTTTGGAGTTGGGGTTGACCTCGACGAAGCCGCTGGAGAACTGTTCGCCCTCCCCGATCTTGATCAGCCAGGCGTCGTACTCGGCACCGCTGTGGCCCAGCTCCAGCAGCTCTTCGAGCATCACCGTCACCTTCACCCCGTTGGGCGTGGCCAGCGAGTACAGCTGTAAGGGATGCTTGCCGACGGGCAAGGCTTTGTCGTGCGTGGGCCCGGCGATGGGGCGGTTGATGTTGGCGAATTTGCCGCCGCTGGCCTGGTCCCAGGTCCAGACGGTGGGTGGGGTGTAGGGGGTTTTGTCGTTCATGGGCGCATCGTATGCCAGTCGCGCCGCGCTTGCAGAGCCAGGTGTAAGACCTCGCCCGCCAACTCGACCGACGTCGATGCGATCTGACCCTCAACCCTTCCCGCCCACCGCGCAAGCCTTGCACCTTCCCGCTGCCTTGGTGGGCGCCATGGCGGCCCTGGTGCTGGGTCTGTGCCTGCACCCGATCACCGCCCACGCGATGGGCCTGACGGTGTCCCCGCACGCCCAGGCTTGCAGCCCCGTGGCGCGCAACGAAGCGGCCCTGCAGCCCATGCCGGCGGCAGCCGGGGAGCGCCTGCCCGAGAGCCAGGCGGTGAGCGGGCGGCACGACGTGGCCTGGGTCTGGCTGGGCTCGCCCACGCGGCGCTACCCGCACGGCGCGCTGGGTTCGCCCGTGCATGCGGGCAGCGTGCACGCGCTGGTGAAGACACGCACTGGCCACTGGAAAGCAGTGGCGCTGGAGCTGCCGCTGAACCGGGTGTTCGAAGACCGGGTGCCGCGCGTCGTTGACCTGGACCAGGACGGACGCGAAGAGATTTTGCTGATCGAAGCCGATGCATTGCGCGGCGCGGCGCTGGTGGCGCTGGGTCTTGACCACGCGCCCGACGGGCCGAGACTGGTCGAGCGCGCCCGCGGCCCTTTTGCAGGCTCCACTTTCCGCTGGCTCAACCCGGTGGGGGTGGCCGATCTGGATGGCGATGGCAAGCTTGATGTGGCCACCGTGGTGACGCCGCACATTGGAGGCGTGCTGCAGTTGCTGCACTATCGGCCACCCGCCCTGGTGCCGTTTGCGCGGGCGCTGGACGTGTCCAACCACCGCATGGGCGCGCTGGAGCAGGACCTGGCGGTGATCGTGCAACAGCCGGGTCACCGACCCACCATCGTGTTGCCCGACATGACGCGGCGAGCCCTGCACGCGCTGCGCTGGGACGCGCCAGG
>JBIIQD010000264.1:0-4559 GCA_044342265.1 Hydrogenophaga sp.
TGGTCATGGTGTCCATTGTGGACGTGCTGCGCAACGGCCTGTCGGCGGTCTATACCTTTTACGAACCCGGTGACAGGAGCAACAGTTATGGCACCTGCAGTGTGCTGTGGCAAATCGAACAGGCACGGCGGTTGGGTCTGTCGCATGTGTACTTGGGCTACTGGATCGCCCAAAGTCCGAAGATGAACTACAAGGCCAGTTTCCGTCCCCACGAAGTGCTGCGAAACGGTCAATGGGTGCCGGGCCCTTGATTTCATCTTGTAAAATGGCGTCAATTCTTCAGCCGCCATGACCAAACGATCTGATTCCCTTCAAATCACACCCACTGTCCAGGTCATTGAACGGATGTTCAATCTGCTGGAGGTGCTCGCGTCACGCGAAGACCCGGTGTCTCTGAAGGAAATCAGCGAAAAAACCGGGCTGCATCCCTCAACAGCGCACCGAATTCTCAATGACCTCACGATTGGACGCTTTGTCGACAGGCCTGAGGCTGGCAGCTATCGACTGGGCATGCGCTTGCTTGAGTTGGGCAACTTGGTCAAGGCCCGACTCAGTGTTCGCGATGCGGCCCTGGTGCCCATGCGCGAGCTGCACAAACTGATTCAGCAACCGGTCAATCTGAGCGTGCGCCAAGGCGACGAGATCGTGTACATCGAACGCGCCTACAGCGAACGATCAGGCATGCAGGTCGTTCGCGCCATTGGCGGGCGGGCGCCCTTGCACTTGACTTCGGTGGGTAAGCTGTTTCTGGCTGCCGATGATCCTCAGCGGGTTCGCGCCTACGCCACGCGCACCGGTTTGGCCGGAAATACCCGAAACAGCTTGACCCAGTTGGCCACCCTGGAGCGGGAGTTGGCGCAATGCAGGCAAGCTGCCTTGGCCAGGGACAACGAGGAGCTCGAACTCGGGGTGCGATGCATGGCAGCAGGCATCTACGACGACCAATGCAAATTGGTCGCTGGCTTGTCGATATCGGCGCCAGCCGATCGAATCGACGAAAACTGGGTGCCTAAATTGCGAACCACAGTCGCTGAGATTTCGGTTGCCCTGGGCTGTCCCAAAGGATTTGCCGCCTTGCCGGTCTCTCGCTGAATTTGCCGTAAGTTTCCCCATCAAACAAGATAGCGGCCAGTGGCCGCATTCTTCTCTTGGGCCGCACGCGCACTGAGCGCATTTAACCTTGTGGTCGCACCACAGGCGCATGAAAGGTCTGAGCTTCCACCCAGCGGCGGACCCGCTCGGCGTCTTGCGCACGTCCCATCTTGCCCGTGGCGTCCAAAAACACCATGATCAGTTGCCGCCCCGCCACCTGAGCCTGCATCACCAAACAGCGCCCAGCTTCCGAGATGTACCCGGTTTTCTGCAGACCAATGTCCCATTCCGGGTTGCGAATCAGGATGTTGGAGTTGCGGAACTCCAGGGTTCGATGCCCCAATTCCAGTTGGTGGCTCGGCGAGGTTGACAGGCTGCGCAAAAGCGGCCGTTCATAAGCCACAGAGACCAGCGTTGCCAAATCACGAGCGCTGGACTGGTTCAGGCTGGACAAGCCGGTGGGATCAACATAACGGGTATCACGCATGCCCAGTTCCCGCGCTTTGGCGTTCATCTCTCGCACAAACTGATCGAGACCACCCGGATGATTGCGGCCCAGAGCATGCGCTGCACGATTTTCACTTGACATCAGCGCCAGGTGCATCAATTCTCGGCGAGTCAGTGTGGTTCCTACCGCCAGCCTTGATCGGCTGCCCTTGATCGTGTCAATGTCATCACTCGTGATGGTGACCAAGTCATCGAGCGAAAGACCTGCATCGGTCACCACAAGACCCGTCATCAATTTGGTCAGCGAAGCAATCGGCAGCACTGCAGAGTCGTTTTTTCTGAACAGCACCTCGTTGGTCTGTTGATCAAGCACCAGCGCCACACTGGAATTGAACTCTAGCCGTTCGCCTAAAGAGTGGGGTTCCCGCTGTTCACCCAAAGAGCCTCGGGGTTCGACCATCATCGCGGTCACAAGCGGTGCCGATGGTCGATGTGCGACAAGGCGCACCGCACGCTTCTCCACTCGGCCAGCATGTGCAATCTGCGAACGTCTCGCCGCTTCCGCCCGATCGTCGGGAGCCAGGCGCGCGACTGGTTTTTTGCTGCCCTTTTTGGACGCCAGTGCGAGCCGCTTGACGGCACGGGCCTCGCCCTTGGACAGTCGATTGGGCTTTGCCTTTGCTTGGAGGGTCTTGGCTGCGGTGCGGTCAGCTTTGCGCGGCTTTCCTGCGGCGAGCTTGCTCGACTTGGCGTTCCCGTTTTTTCTGCTCGCCAACGATTCATTGGCGCTTCGCTTGTTGCGCTCCACCAGTTGCGGTGACGCCTTGCGGTTTGGTTTGGATGCCTTTCGGTCGCTTGCGTGGGTAGAGACCGGAAGTGCCAGCATCGCAAGCATCATCACTGTTGCAAGCACTTGCAACAATGTGAACAGGCGCACCCTGATATTTCTCATCGACTCCACTCCAGACAACTACATTGAATGGAAGAGAGTATAGAAGCAAGAAAAAAAACAAGCAATATCAATCATTTGTGAAACACTCCTCAGCGAACTTCAGAACAACCTGCAAAAGACCAGGCAGTTCGAGCGTTCGCCGGAGGATATTGTTACAAGTGTTTGATTTGAAAGGCCTTAGCCCTGTGCTGAGACCCGGTCAGCCTGGCTCTGCAACTTGTTGAGCGCGCTCAAGTAAGCCTTGGCCGAAGCCACCACGATGTCGGGGTCGGCCCCGACACCATTGACCACTCGACCTCCGTGCTGCAGTCGAACCGTGACTTCGCCTTGGCTTTCGGTGGAGCCACTGGTGATGGCATTCACCGAGTACAGTACCAGCTCTGCCCCGCTCTTGACGTGGTTTTCAATGGCTTTGAGCGACGCATCCACAGGACCATTGCCGTCGGACTCACCGCGTATTTCTTTGCCTTCTATCGTGAAGACCACCTGTGCATGCGGCCGCTCGCCGGTTTCGCTGCGCTGAGACAGCGACACGAGTCCATAGCGCTCCTTTTCGGCTGTCACGCTCTCGTCACTGCACAGTGCCAGGATGTCCTCGTCAAAAATCTCGCTCTTACGGTCTGCCAGTTCCTTAAACGCGGCAAACGCCGTGTTGATCTCGCTCTCGGACTCCATTTCGATGCCCAGATCCAGCAAGCGCTGTTTGAACGCATTGCGGCCGCTGAGCTTGCCCAGCACAATCTTGTTGGCCGCCCAGCCTACGTCCTCGGCCCGCATGATTTCATAGGTGTCGCGCGCTTTGAGCACACCGTCCTGGTGAATCCCAGACGCATGGGCAAACGCGTTCGCGCCCACCACCGCCTTGTTGGGCTGCACCACGAAACCGGTGGTCTGGCTGACCATGCGACTGGCCGGCACGATTTGGGTCGTATCGACGCCGATGTCAAGGTTGAAATAGTCGCGCCTTGTCCTGACCGCCATCACAATCTCTTCGAGCGAGCAGTTGCCGGCGCGTTCACCCAACCCGTTGATCGTGCACTCAACCTGCCGGGCCCCACCGATCTTCACGCCAGCCAGCGAGTTGGCCACCGCCATGCCCAAATCGTTGTGGCAATGCACCGACCAGATGGCTTTATCGGAATTGGGGATGCGCTCACGCAGCGTCTTGATGAAGTCGCCGTACAACTCAGGAATCGCGTAGCCCACCGTGTCTGGAATGTTGAGCGTGGTCGCCCCCTCTTTGATCACCGCTTCGAGCACCCGACACAGAAAATCCACGTCGCTGCGGTAACCATCTTCTGGACTGAATTCGATGTCTTCCACCAGGTTACGAGCGAACCGCACCGACTGCTTGGCTTGTTCAAAAACCTGGTCGGGTGTCATGCGCAGCTTTTTCTCCATGTGCAGCGCACTGGTGGCAATGAAGGTATGGATCCGGGCGCGATGCGCTCCCTTGAGTGCCTCCGCCGCTCGCGCGATGTCACGGTCGTTGGCTCGAGCCAATGAGCAGACAGTGGATTCCTTGATCGTGTTGGCGATGGCCTGAACGCAGTCGAAGTCACCGTTGGAACTGGCTGCAAATCCAGCCTCGATCACATCGACCTTCAGACGTTCGAGCTGGCGTGCGATACGCAGCTTCTCATCCTTTGTCATGGACGCGCCAGGCGACTGCTCGCCATCGCGCAAGGTGGTGTCAAAAATAATCAGCTTGTCACTCATTTCAGTTCTCCGGTGTGTGGCCTCGTGGACCACTCTTGAAAAAACCCTCAGCTCCAAAACAAACGGCCCGCTGCGGGTGCAAACGGGCCGTTGTTGGAAATCACTCGCGCGTTACCAGACTTGCCCGTGTCGGACACCCAGTAGTAGCGAGAGCGCATTGAAATTCATCATCAGAATGTAGCACAAGCGCAAGTTGAGGAGCCCATCATTCGTGCAGACCACGCTCTTCGGGCTCGTCGGTGGAAGTGCTGATCACACTGGTCGGTCGGCCTTTGGACTTGCGCCAGATGTAAATAACGTAGCCAGAAAGCCCATAAAAGACGAACAGTCCAAAGAGCACCGTGGGGGG
>JBIIQD010000010.1:0-16362 GCA_044342265.1 Hydrogenophaga sp.
CGACGGCCTCATCACGGATCCAAAGGAAGGGGAGTTGCCGCGTGGGTGAATTCGAACTGATCCGGCGCCACTTCCAGCGCTCCAGCGTTGTCCCGCCCGGTCATGTCGTGCTGGGCGTCGGTGATGATTGTGCGCTGTTGCAACCCCGTCCCGGCTTCCAGCTGGCCATCTCCAGTGACATGCTGGTCGAAGGTCAGCACTTTTTCTCCGATGTCGATCCCCACACACTGGGCCACAAAGCGCTGGCGGTCAACCTCAGCGACTTGGCCGCCATGGGCGCGCGGCCGCTGGGTTTCACGCTCGCGCTGGCCTTGCCCCGTGCGGACGACGCTTGGTTGCATGCCTTTTCAGCGGGGCTGCTGGCGCTGGCCGATGAACACGGCTGTCCGCTGGTGGGCGGCGACACCACGCGCGGGCCGTTGAACATCTGCATCACGGTGTTCGGCGAAATCTCACCCGGGCGTGCTTTGCGCCGCAACGCAGCGCAAGCGGGCGACGACCTTTGGCTGAGCGGTCGCACCGGTGAGGCCAGGCTGGCGCTGGAGCGGCTGCGCCAGCGCGACGTGGCACAAGGCGAGCCTGTGGATGAAGCGCTGTGCCGAGCCCGCCTGGAGCGACCGACGCCGCGACTCTCCCTGGGTCTGGCCCTGGCCGGTCTTGCACACGCCGCCATCGACCTGAGCGATGGACTGGCGGGCGACCTGGGGCACATCCTGAGCGCCAGCGGCGTCGGCGCCGAGATCGATCTCGATGCCATGCCCGTCGCGCCTGCCCTGCGCACTCTGGGAGAGGCGCAGCGGCTGGAATGCCTGCTGCGCGGTGGCGACGATTACGAGCTGCTGTTCACGGCGCCCAATGGCACCCGCGACGCCATCAACCAGGCCGGTGTCGCCAGCACAACCCCGGTGCAGCGCATCGGCCGAATCACTGCAGAACAAGGCTTGCAGTTGCTGCTGCCTGACGGTCAGCGGCTGGCCCTGCAGGCCCGCAGTCACGACCACTTTGCCTAAGGCCGCGTTGCCTTCAGGCGGCCTTAGGCATGGGCCAGTTTCATAATGAGGCCATGTACGAAGCCTTGTCCGTCAGCGCCAGCCAGCCGGTGGTGCTGCGCCCCACATTGAAATTCCTGCTGAGTCACCCTGCGCACTTCATTGCGCTGGGGGCTGGTTCCGGGCTGTCGCGTGCCGCACCAGGCACCGTCGGTACCCTGTGGGCCTGGGCTGCCTTCGTGGTGCTGCAGCCTCACATGACCGACCTGGGCTGGGGCGGACTGATTCTGGCCGCGACGCTGCTGGGCTGGTGGGCCTGCACCGTGACAGCGCAACACATGGGCATCGCCGATTCGGGCCACATTGTCTGGGACGAGGTGGTGGCGTTCTGGCTGGTGCTGTGGCTGGTGATGCCCGCAGGCTTCTGGGCGCAGCTGGCCGCGTTTGTGGTGTTTCGTCTGTTCGACGCGGTCAAGGTAGGACCCATGGCCTGGGCCGACAAAACCTTCAAGGGCTTTGGTCCGCGCGGCGGCTTTGGCATCCTGCTGGACGACTTTGCTGCCGCGTTCTGCACCCTGCTGGTGATCGCGCTCTGGAGGTACTGACATGACCGATGTGCCGCGGCTGGTGGAGCAGATTGCCGATGCGCTGCGCGCGCGCGGTCAGATGATGGCGACGGCGGAAAGCTGCACGGGCGGTTTGATCTCGGCGGCCTGCACCGAAGTCAGCGGATCCAGCGACTGGTTCGAGCGCGGCTTCGTGACCTACTCCAATGCTGCCAAATGCGAGCTGCTCGGCGTCTCGGCGGCGCTGATCCGTGACCACGGCGCCGTCAGCGAAACGGTTGTGCGCGCGATGGCGACCGGAGCCGTGGCCCACGCACATGCCCACTGGTCGGTCGCGGTGACGGGCGTGGCCGGTCCGACCGGTGGCAGCCCTGAAAAGCCGGTGGGTACCGTCTGGTTTGGCTGGGCGACACCACAAGGCGTATTCACCGAACACCAGCAATTCGATGGTGACCGCGCTGCCGTGCGCCACGCCACCGTTATCTACGCGCTGGCGGGTCTCCTGCAGCGCATCGTTTCAGCCTGCTGAGGCCAGCGTGCGGGCCAAACCTTCGCGGTAGGTGGTGGTGCACCGCGAGCTCCTCAGCGTGCGCAGGGTGCGCGCGGTGCATGACGCTCTGGCCCGCGAACTGCCCGCCCTGTTCTGACAAGATGTCGCCACCATGGCCGAAGCCTTCAAAAACCTCATCAACCTTCGTACGGTCGAACTGGCTGCGCGCCACCTTGCGCGAGTCTGGCCAGCGTTCGACCGTGAGCGCTTTGTACAACATGCCAGCGCCGGGCTCGAAACGCTGGAGTTCAAGGCCCGCGCCATGCAACTGGCCGACGCGCTCGAAGCGACCCTACCAGCGGAGTTCTCGCACGCAGCACAGATCATCGAAGACAGCCTCGCGCCACCGACGCCATTGGACGCCAAAGGTGAGCCGGTCGGACTGGCCAGCGGCAATGCACAAGCCGACGAACACGCGGGCCTGCGCGGCTGGGTCGTCTGGTCATTGGCCGAGTTCGTGGCACGGAGCGGCAAGGACGACTTGCCTCGTGCGCTGACCTGCCTGCACGCGCTGACCCAGCGCTTTTCGGCGGAGTTCGCGATCCGCCCATTCATTCAACAACACCCACAGGCGGTGTTCGCGGTTTTGCGCACATGGGTTCATGACCCCAGCGCCCATGTGCGGCGATTGGTCAGCGAAGGATCGCGCCCCCGACTGCCCTGGGGCTTGCGCTTGCAGTCCCTGGTGACCGATCCTGCCCCGTGCTGGCCGCTGTTGCTTGCGCTGCAGGACGACCCCAGTGCCTACGTGCGCCGCAGTGTCGCCAATCACCTCAACGACATCGCCAAGGACCACCCCCACCAGGTCGCCCATTGGTTGCGCACCCATTTGCAGGGTGCCAGCCAGCAGCGGCAGTCGCTGCTGCGCCACGCCAGCCGCAGCCTCATCAAACAGGGCCATGCGCCCACTCTGGAAGCCTGGGGACTGAAGCAGGGCTTTGACGGCAAGGCCTCACTGTCCTTGTCGGCCTCGAGTGCTTCGGTGGGTGAGCACATCGAATTGAAGGTTCAAGTGTTTTCAAACAGCGCACAGTCCCAGTCGCTGGTGATCGACTACCTGGTCCACCATGTGCGGGCCAATGGCAGTACCCACCCCAAGGTTTTCAAAGGCTGGAAAGTTGAACTGCCGGGCCGCGACACCCACACCTTGACCAAGCGCCACAGTCTGCGCCCGGTCACCACACGCACGTTGCATCCCGGGCTTCACAAGGTGCAAATCCAGATCAATGGCGCAGTGATTGCCGAAGCGGTGTTCGAGCTGAGGGGCTTTGAACCGCCGCGACATCCGTGAGATTTCGCACAGCAGCGATGCAGGAGCGCACAACTCTGGTGCATTTTTACTCCAAGAAGCCGGTGGCTCAACGACGCGTGCACGTCAAGCGGGTGGCCTAGCCTAAGCTGATGGGTGGCGCTTGATGGATGCGAGAGCCTGTGCCTGCTTCACACGAAACCCCCATGAACCTGCAACGTCTCCTGGAACGCCTGCCTTGGTCGCGCTCGCGCACCCAGGCGACTGTTGAACACACAGAGCCAGCTCGCGTGCCGGTGGTAGAGGCAGTCGCGCCTCCAGCGATGCCACGGCTGGACCGACTCGATCTTCAGGAGGCGATCATTCACCATCTGGAGTGGTGCGTCTTGTTCAATGAACACCTGTCGATCGAAGGCAACAAGGCGCAACACCAGACCCCATTGCCAGGGGCCCAGGACAGCGCTCTAGGGCGCTGGCTGTCTGGGATGGCGCAGCGAGAGATTGGCCAACACCCCGGCTTCATCGAGCTGCAGCAGGAGCACCTGCGCTTTCATGCCCTGGCCCGTCAGGCCCTGGAATACACGCGACAGCAGCGCATGGACCTGGCCAGCACGCTGCTCAATACGGCGTTCGAACGCAGCCGCGCGCGCGTGCTGGAGATGTTGCGGGGCATGCAAAAAGGGTAGATGCCCCCCTCTGCACCGCTGGGCAACACAGCTCAGGCGCCGTGGCACTTTTTGAATTTCTTCCCGCTGCCGCACGGACAGGGGTCGTTGCGCCCTGGCTCAGCGGCTTTACGCAGCGGATCGGTGCGCGGGCCCAGGCTGTGCCAGATCTGGTGCAGGTCATACACCGCCCAGATCGCCGAGCCAAAGGCATTGGCGCGCGCATCGCTGACACTGGGCGGTCCCTCTTCAGCGTGCATGTTGAACTCGGGCGTGCCGCTGTCGTCTTCGGTCAGCACCACGATCGCGTCGAGCGCTTCATCGATCCACCCTGCGGTCTCGGCATTCCGTGGGGTTGCCCACTCCTCGTCCCAGTTCTCGACCACAAACATGAAGCCCAGGGCCCAAATCTGACCAAACGCCGGCAGCGGCTGGCCTGCCACCTCGGCGCGCTCGGTCTCGGGCAACATCGCCACTGCGCCGCGCACATCCATCACCTCCGGGTGGTAAGCGCGCGCGTCGTCCAACGCTTCCACCTTGGCCGCCAGGGCAGCAGCGACTTCGTCCCAGCGCCGAGACCACAGCGCCATGAAAGCAGCCTCCTGAGCGGCATCGGCAAACGCAAGGTCGTCTGCCTCTCCGCCAACCCCCACCACCACCGGCAAAGCCTCTGCGGCAGTGACTGGCCTGCGGGTGCACAACAGCGCGGCGATCGCGCCCTCGCAGAACTCCCATTGCGGCACCTCTTCATCGCGCTGGCGCAAGTCGTCCAGAATGGCCTCCAGCGTGTCAAATTCGGCGTAATCCATCGGGGAAAGGGTATCCAGGCTCATCGGAATGCATGGGGGGTCTTAAGATGCGGGCCAGTGTAGCTGCGCTACCCAGGGACACCCGCCATGCTCGATCGACTCAATGACCTCTATCCCGTGCGATATACCGCGCTGGCGCTGTGTGTGCTGTGCGCACTGCTGAGCCTGTTCACACTGATCGGTTTCGGCCTTGGCGGTTTCTGGTTTCTTTTGTTCACCGGCTTGTCGGCTCTGGGATTCTGGGACCTGCGCCAGACCAAAAGCTCGGTGCTGCGCAACTACCCTGTGATCGGGCACTTGCGCTTCATGCTGGAAAAAATCCGGCCCGAGATGCGCCAGTACTTTCTGGAGAGCGACAACGAGTCCACTCCGTTTTCGCGCAGCGAGCGCAGCCTGGCTTACGCGCGTGCCAAAGGAGAAACCGACAAGCGGCCTTTTGGCACGCAGCTGGACGTTAAGGCCGACGGTCACGAGTGGCTCAACCATTCCCTGGCGCCCAGCCACGTGGCCTCGCACGATTTCCGCATCACCATCGGCGGGCCCGCTTGCACCCAGCCTTACGAAGCCAGCGTCTTCAACATCTCAGCCATGAGCTTTGGCGCGCTGTCGGCCAACGCGATCCAGGCGCTCAACAGTGGCGCCAAACAGGGACGTTTCGCCCACGACACTGGCGAGGGTTCGATCAGCAGCTGGCACCGGCTGCATGGTGGTGACCTGGTTTGGGAGATTGGGTCAGGGTATTTCGGGTGCCGCGATGAACAGGGGCGCTTCAACAACGACAAGTTCAAGGCCAACGCATTGGACCCGCAGGTCAGGATGATCGAGCTCAAGCTCAGTCAGGGGGCCAAGCCCGGCCACGGAGGCGTGCTGCCAGGCCCCAAAGTGACGCCCGAGATCGCAGCGGCGCGCGGCGTTCTCGTCGGCCAGGATTGCGTCTCGCCCGCAGCGCACAACGCGTTCTCGACACCCATCGAGATGCTGCGCTTCATCGCCCACCTGCGCGATCTCTCAGGCGGCAAACCCACGGGCTTCAAGCTCTGCATCGGTCACCCCTGGGAATGGTTCGCGATCGTCAAAGCAATGCTCGAAACCGGCATCACGCCTGATTTCATCGTCGTCGACGGTGCCGAAGGCGGTACCGGCGCCGCCCCGCTGGAGTTCACCGACCACGTGGGTGCGCCATTGCAAGAGGGCCTGCGACTGGTACACAACACACTGGTGGGCGTGAACCTGCGCGACCGCATCAAGATCGGCGCCTCAGGCAAGATTGTCAGCGCTTTCGATATCGCCAGGGCCATGGCCCTGGGCGCCGACTGGTGCAACAGCGCTCGCGGTTTCATGTTCGCACTCGGCTGCATCCAGGCTCAGACCTGCCACACCGGCCAATGCCCCACCGGCGTCACCACGCAAGACCCCCTGCGACAGCAGGCGCTCGTGGTTCCAGACAAAGCCACCCGCGTGTTCCACTTTCACAAGAACACCCTCAAAGCCCTGCAGGAACTGGTCCAGGCCGCCGGGCTGCAACACCCCGGCGAAATCAGCGCCCACCACATCGTGCGGCGCGTCAGCGAGAACGAGGTCCGGTTGCTGGCCAACCTGTTGCCCACCACCGCTCCCGGCGCCTTGCTGGGAGACCTGCAAGGCCTGCACCCTGTCTTCACGACCTACTGGACGAGAGCCAGTGCCGACCATTTTTCACCCGCCTGAAGCGATGCGGCTGGCCCGACAATCGCCTTCAGCCAAAACACAGGAGAAACCAATTGCCCAAAGTTCTGAACGTCGGAGGCAACAGCAAAAAGATCCCATTGCCCGCTCTGTACACCGGCTGGGAACATGTTCTGCTGGACATTGATCCGCGCGGCAATCCCGATGTGGTCTGCGATGCCCGAACCCTGGATACGTTGTCGCCGACCACCTACGACTCGATCTACTGCTCGCACAACCTTGAGCACTACTTCCACCACGAAGCTCAGCAAGTGCTCAAAGGCTTTGCCCACGTGCTCAAGCCCGAGGGCTTTGCCTTCATTCGCGTGCCCGACATGCAAGAGCTGATGACCACGGTGGTCGAGCGAAAACTCGACATCGACGATGTGCTCTACCAGTCGCCGGCAGGACCGATCATGGTGCGGGACGTTCTGTATGGCTATGGTGTCGAGATTGAGCGCAGCGGCAATCCCTACTACGCCCACAAGACCGGCTTCACCAAAACCTCCCTGATCAAAGTCCTGCGGGCGAATGGCTTTCCGATCGTCTTCACGGGCGTTGGGCAGCTCGAAGTGCATGCCTTTGCCTTCAAGCAGCCACCGTCCGAGGCGATGGCTCGGCAGCTCAAGCTGCCCGGTCACCAGCCAGCCACTGTCGGCTGACCACCACGCCAAGCCGTGCCAGGCGCTTGCCCATGCACAGCACGGCTTTGTCCTTGCTCAATAGCGTGGCGGCATGTTCCACTGCCAGGTCGATGAAGGGCTGGTCGTCTGCGTCCTTGCAGGTGTAGGGCGCCTTGGGCGCTGAGTCCGCGATCTGTGTCCACCTGTCGAAAGCCGCCAGCACATCCTCGGCACCCAGGGACCGCTGCTGCATCCGCTTGACCACCTGCGGGTAAGCCAGCACCCGTCTCAGCTCCTCGCGCATCACCGGCGTTGCCAGCCAGCGCGTCTGCGCGTTGGCCAGCAGATCGCGCAATGGCAGCGTCGACGGGTCCTCGTAGATCAACAGGTCCAGCACGATGTTGGTGTCCAGAACCAGCACCAACGGCGCCGACCTCATGCCTCGGGCGCGGCGCTCTGCGCTCGGCGCGCCGTCAGGTCAAAACGGAACAGGCGGCATTCGATCGGTCCGTTCCACAGCGGTACCCGACGCGATTCTTTGAACCGCATCTTGCCCGGCAGCTTGAGGTCCGGCGTCAGCAGCCAGGCGCTCCAGCCCGCGTAGTGGCTTTTCCAGTGCGTCGCCAGCTGCGCAAAGAAGTCGCTGCCATCACTGCCATCGGCCATCTGCGCGCTCTCGCGGCCCAGACCCGGCTCGGCCGATCTTGTCCCTGCCGTGAAGGCGCGCGGCGCGCGCTCAGCGCGACCAAATGCCCTTTCCTGGGCGTTTTGCCCCGCCACGCCCGCTGCCGCAATCCGTTCGCCGTACGGCGGGTTCAGCAGCATCACACCGGGTTGCACGCTGGGCGGCATGCGCTGCAGCGCATCACCCCCGCGCAACTCCACAGCGAAGGCCACGCCCGCACGCTCGGCGTTACGCTCCGCGAAATCGACCATGCGAAAGGCCACGTCGCTGCCAAAGACGATGGGCTTGCGCCCGGCGGGCCAATCGCGCTGCTGTTGCACTGCGTCGTTCTTCAAGGCCTGCCAGACATGTGGCTGGAACGGCAGCAGCTTTTCAAAGCCAAAACGGCGCTGCAAGCCGGGCGCGATGCGCAGCGCGATTTGCGCCGCCTCGATCGCCACCGTACCGCTGCCGCAGCAGGGGTCGTACAGCGGCACGATATCGTCCAGCGAAGCGGCCTCGGCGCCGTTCCAGCCGGTGGCGGCAATCATCGCCGCGGCCAGCGTTTCTTTCAATGGTGCGTCGCCTTTGTCCTCGCGCCAACCACGCTTGAACAAGGGCTCACCCGAGGTGTCGATGTAAAGGCTGACCGTGTCAGTCGTCAGGTGCGCATACAGGCGCACATCGGGCCAGGTGGTGTCGACACTGGGGCGCTCGCCGCGCTTGTCGCGAAACCGGTCACACACCGCGTCCTTGATCTTGAGTGCAGCAAAGTTCAGGCTTTTGAGAGGGCTGTGCTGCGCTGTGATCTCGACCTTGATGGTTTCTCGCGGCGTGAACCAGATTTCCCAGGCCACCTCGCTGGCGGCGGCGTACAGATCGTTCTCGCTGCGGTAGCCGCCATGCCAGAGCTGCACCAGCACGCGCTGTGCCAGGCGACAGTGCAGATTGAGCTTGAGCGCGTCGCGCCACGAAGCCTGCAGCGCCACCCCGGCACGCCACTTCTGCACTGAGGTCTCGCCTGTGATGCGCATGACCTCAGCGGCCAGGTAGTCTTCCACGCCGGCCGCGCAAGGGAGAAACAGATTCAGTTGATTCAGAGCGATTTCCTCAGATTGGCGGGCGCGATGCGCAGCGCCTCGCGGTACTTCGCCACGGTGCGACGCGCGCACTCGATGCCCTGCTCCTTGAGCAGATCCGAGAGCTGGTTGTCTGAAAGAGGTCTGGCGGCCTGCTCTGCCGCAATGAATTGCTTGAGCAAGGCCCTCACAGCCGTGCTCGAGGCGTTGCCGCCAGTTTCCGTCCCCAGTGAAGAGCCGAAGAAGTACTTGAGTTCGTAGGTGCCGAATGGCGTGGCCATGTACTTGGCGGTGGTGACGCGGCTGATGGTCGATTCATGCAGGCCCAGCTCGTCGGCGATCTCGCGCAACACCAGCGGCCTCATGGCGAGTTCACCGTGCATGAAGAAATTGCGCTGGCGCTCGACAATGGCACTGGACACGCGCAGGATGGTGTCAAACCGCTGTTGGATGTTTTTGATGAACCAGCGCGCTTCCTGCAAGCGCTGCTGCATCGCGGCATGGCCTGCTTCGCCGCCCGCCTCGCGACCACGGCCGCGCATGGCGCTGGAATACACATCGTGAACGCGAAGGCGCGGCATCACCTCGGCATTGAGTGACACCTTGAACCCTCGTCCGGCGCGCGCGACGATCACATCCGGCACAACCACATTGCGCTCGACATCCACAAAGCGGCGGCCGGGCTTGGGCTCCAGGTGAGCGATCAGCGTCAAGCCAGCACGCACGGTCTCATCATCCAGACCGGTGGAGGCACACAGCCGCTTGACGTCGCGTTTGGCCGTCAACTCCAGCGGTTGCTCACAGATCGCGAGCGCGGCGCGCGCCTCGGCCGTGTTGCGCAACTCCAGGATCTGCAAGCGCAAGCACTCACCTAGGTCGCGCGCACCCACGCCGGCGGGATCCATTTGCTGCAACCACTGCAACGCCAGTCCCAAACGCTGCTCAATCTCTTCGATCTCGTCAAAGCGCGGTTCCGAAGGCGCCAGCGGTCCTGCGGTCAGCTGCCAGCAAGCGCAGGCCAGATCATGGATGGAGTCCACCAAGTACCCGTCATCGTTGAGCGACTCGATCAGGAAATACAGAACGGCTGCATCCTCATCCGATATCCGCAGGCAACGCGCCTGTTCGTGCAAATGGTCCTGCAGGCTGACGGGCACCCTGGCCAGATCCGCCGCGCTGGCGGTTTCATCATCGCTGGCGGACCCGCTGTTCCGCGCCGGCGCCTCGCCGCCCCACTCGCCGTCGTCGGGCGCCATCTCGACCGTGCCATCGCCCTCCCAGCTTTCTTCCACCGAGGTGGCGCCGTCCACACGGCTCTCGACATCCTCGGCCGGAACGCCCTCTCCACCGTCAGTGGAAGACACCCTTGAGTCTGCACCAGGCCCATTGAGGTCGGCTACCGGTTGCGCCGCCTCCGCCAGCTGATCGGCTGGACCCACGGGCGCGTCGGCATGGGTGACCCCAAACTCCTCGCGCTCAGCGGCCTCTTCGCCACGCTCAAGAAATGGATTCTCGTCGAGCATCTGCTCGACCTCCTGGGCCATTTCAAGCGTGGACAACTGCAACAGCCTAATCGACTGCTGCAGCTGGGGAGTGAGTGCGAGATGCTGCGAAACCCGCAGCGACAGACCTTGTTTCATCAGGTCATCTCTTTACATGCGGAAGTTCTCGCCCAGGTAGACACGGCGCACCTCGGCGTTCTCAACGATCTCGGCCGAGGTTCCACTGGCCAGCACCTGACCGTCGCTGATGATGTAAGCGTGATCGCAAATGCCCAGCGTTTCGCGCACATTGTGGTCGGTGATCAACACACCGATGCCCCGCGACTTGAGGAATCCAATGATGTGTTGGATTTCCAGCACCGCGATCGGGTCGATGCCAGCGAATGGTTCGTCCAGCAGGATAAAACGCGGCCTTGTCGCAAGCGCCCGCGCAATCTCTACCCGGCGGCGCTCGCCACCCGAGAGCGCCGGGGCTGGCGACTGGCGCAGGTGGTCCACCCGCAGGTCTTTGAGCAGCTCATCGAGCCGATTGCGAATTTCGCCTTCCGAGAGGTCTTGACCTTGCTCGTTGTGCTGGAGCTCCAGCACGGCGCGCACGTTTTGCTCTACCGTGAGTTTGCGAAAGATGGAGGCTTCCTGCGGCAGGTAACCCAGGCCAAGTCGGGCGCGGCGGTGAATCGGCAGCGACTCGATGCGCTGGTTGTCCAGCAGAATTTCACCGCCGTCCGCGCGCAGCAAACCCACGATCATGTAGAACGACGTGGTTTTGCCGGCGCCATTGGGACCCAGCAGACCAACCACCTCGCCCTTGTCCACAGACAAGGACACGTTCTTGACCACCTTGCGACTGCCGTAGGCTTTGCGAAGTCCGCGCACCTCCAGGCGACTCTGGCTCGCCATTTCGCCCTGCGGGCCGACGGGCTGCGTCACTTTTTCGGCTCAACGATCTTGGTGCTCGGGCGCAACTTGGCCGGTTCTGTGGGAGGTTGAGAAGGCGCGCTGCCCGCTTTGTCCTCTTCGGGAATGGGGGTCAACATGGCCCGCACCCTCCCACCCGGATTGGCAGCGGTCTTGCTGGCATCACCGCCCTTGACGGAAAACACCTCGGTTTGGCTGTTGTAGAGAATTTCGTTGCCAACACTCTGGTCATTGAGCTGGGCGCCACGGTAACGGCGCAACACAGCACGGCCGACGAAAAGCACTGTCTGTTCTTTGCTGTCGTACTCGATCCGTTCGGCTTCACCCTCGATCCATTCGTCCAGGCCTTCGCGCTTTTGTCGAAAGAACCCTGGCGCCGTGGGCGTTCCAACCAGGCGGCCGAACTGATTGCCTTGCGGGTCCTGGCGCACGTCCATGCGGGAGCCCCGCATCACGATCGTCCCCTTCGTCAAGACCACGTTGCCCGTGAACACGCTGGTCTGGCGGTTCTCCTCATAACGCAAGGCATCGGCCTCCAGGTTCATCGGTTTGTCTTTGTCGGCTTTTTCCGCTTGCGCCACCCACGGAGACATCAAGCCAAGGGCCGCGACAAACAACCAGAGTACCGGACGGGAAGGGGTGTTGAGTTGAGGCATGACTTTTTGGGGCACAAATCTTGCATTCATTGTAACGACGACAAACCCGTTTGACAGCCCCAGGCTATCGACAAGTTGGCCCAGAAACCAGAAAGCCCGCGCGGAGCGGGCCTCAGGCATCAATTTTGTCCGAGCTCAGCCTTTGCGGGCCTCGGCAATCAGCGAATCGGCCACCAGCAACGTGCGCGGACCTTGCCCACTCACATAGAAGCGGCCGGCCACGCCCAGCGACGGCGTGCCTTCAACCTGGTAGGCGTCTTGCAGCCCTACGGCTTTCTGACTGGCTTTGACGGCCACGCCGTCAAACGCACTGACAAACTGGGCACGATCGATGCCTTGTTTTTCCACCCAGGCAACAATGGCTGGCGCGGTCGTCAGTGGCAGGCGCTCTTCGTGGAACGCCTTGAACACCTTGGCGTGCATTTGATCCACCAGCCCCATCGCCTCCAGCGCGAAATAAAAGCGCTGCATAGGAACGAAGTTCTGGTTGAACGCCACCGGCATGCGGCGCACATTGACGTAGACCGGTTTCTTCTTGAGCCACTCCGTGAACACTGGCTCAAAATTGAAACAGTGGATGCAGCTGTAGGAGAAGAACTCCACCACTTCGACCTGGCCCGCCGGACTCTCGGTGGGCACTGGCTTGGCCAGTCGCTGGAAGTCCGTCCCTTCCTTGAACGCCACGCGCTGGGCCAGTGCTGGCGACAGGTTAAGACCGGCTGCGGTGGCGACACCGGCGGCCAGCAGGCCTTGGGAAAAAGATCGACGTTGCATACAAAAAATCTCCTGAAATGAACCGACTCAGGCTCCATTGCGCCCAATAAGTTCCTTGCTCAACGCTGCACGCGCACCAGCGCGGCCTCGACACCATTGACTTCCAACTGCTCACGCGTGGCATCCGCGACGGCCTTTTGGGCGAACGGTCCCATGCGCACCCGGAACACCGGTCGCCCTGCCTGCTCGCGCTCGGTGATTGACGCTTCCATGCCGAGCATCGCCAGGCGGGCTTTCTGGGCTTGGGCGTCTTCCGGCGACTTGAAGGCGCCGGCCTGGACGAAATAGGCAAACGGATCAACACCGGCAGCGGGCGGCGTCTCGGCGCCAGCCGCGCCGGTTTTGGCCTTGACCAGATCGCCCAGCGGGTCTGCGTCGGTTTTGGCCGCCGCACCGGCAGCGGCTTGCGCCGCCTCTGACTTGACCGGGACAGCCTCTTGGCCATCCTTGGCTTCCGCTCCCGCAGCAGGCACGGCCTCGGACACTGGCGGTGTGGGCAGTGGTGGCGCCTTGTTGACCAACCCGGCGTTGGGGTTCCAGCCTTTGTTTCGCTCCGCTTCGGCAGCGTCATCGGCAGGCTTTCGCGTCACACCGCGATCAACGAAAGGAACGGGCACACGCGTCACGTACACCGCCACCGACAGCGCCATGCCCAGGCCGACCAGAATGCCGACAACAAAGCCGGTCAGGGTTCCGCCACGCTGTTCGTGGGTTTGCGGTTTTCGTGTGTTCATGGACAGCGGGATCTCACATCTTCTGCGGGGCACTCACGCCCAGCACGGTCAGGCCATTGTGCAACACCTGCGCCGTCGCCCTGACCAGCGCCAGCCGCGCCAGCTTGACCGCCTCCTCGTCCACCAGGATGCGCTCGGCGTCGTAGTAGCTGTGGTAGCTGGCGGCCAGCTCGCGCAAATAGAAGGTCACGTCGTGCGGCGCGAAATCGCGCGCGGCGTCGCTCAGCATGGCCGGGTACTTGGCCAGCAGCAGCATCAGCGCCTGCGCGGCCGGGCTGTCCAGCGCCGAGAGATCGGCGTCTTGCAGCGTGGCCGCATCGCCGCCCCAGGCCGCCAGCACCGAGCAGATGCGCGCATGCGCGTACTGCACGTAATAGACCGGGTTGTCGTTGTTCTTCTGCACCGCCAGATCAACGTCAAACGTGTATTCGGTGTCGGGCTTGCGGCTGAGCAAGAAGAAGCGCACCGCGTCCTTGCTGGTCCATTCGATCAGGTCGCGCAGCGTCACGTAGCTGCCAGCGCGCTTGCTGATCTTCACCTCCTCGCCTCCCTTGACCACGCGCACCATGGTGTGCAGCACGTAATCGGGGTAGCCCTTTGGAATGCCCACGCCTGCGGCCTGCAGGCCCGCGCGCACCCGGGCAATGGTGCCGTGGTGGTCGGTGCCCTGGATGTTGATGACCTTGGTGAAGCCGCGCTCCCATTTGGCGATGTGGTAGGCCACGTCGGGCACGAAGTAGGTGTAAGACCCGTCGCCCTTGCGCATGACGCGGTCCTTGTCGTCGCCGTAGTCGGTCGACTTGAGCCACAGCGCGCCGTCTTGTTCGTAGGTCTTGCCGGCGTCCACCAGCTTCTTCACCGTGGCGTCGACGCGGCCGCTGGTGTAGAGGCTGGATTCGAGGTAGTAGTGGTCGAACTTCACCTGGAAGGCTTGCAGGTCCAGGTCCTGCTCGTGGCGCAGGTAGGCCACCGCAAACTGGCGGATGCTGTCGAGGTCGTTCACGTCGCCGCTGGCGGTGAACGCGCGGTCGTCGGCCTGCACCGTTTTCTTCGCCAGAAAGTCGTTGGCGATGTCCTGGATGTAGTCGCCGTTGTAGGCCGCTTCGGGCCACTGGGCGTCACCGGGCTTGAAGCCTTGGATGCGCAGCTGCGTGCTGGTGGCGAGGGTTCCGATCTGCACGCCCGCGTCGTTGTAATAGAACTCGCGGTGCACGTCCCAGCCCTGGGTCTGGTAGAGGCTGCAGATGGCGTCGCCCAGCGCGGCCTGGCGGCCATGGCCCACGTGCAGCGGGCCAGTCGGGTTGGCGGACACGAACTCGACCATCAGGCGCTGGCCGCTGGCGGGTTGGAAACCGAAGCACGCGCCTTCGGCCAGCACTTCACGCACGATCTGCTGTTTGGCCGCGGGCTTGAGGCGGATGTTGATGAAGCCGGGGCCGGCGATGTCGATGTCGCTGACCCACTGTTGGTACACAGGCAGCGCCAGCAGCGCGGCCTTGAGCTGTTCGCCCACCTGGCGCGGGTTGAGCTTGAGCGGCTTGGCCAGCTGCATGGCGGCGGTGACAGCGAAGTCGCCGTGGGCCGCCACTTTGGGCGATTCGAAGGCGGCCTTGGAGCCCGCGCCCGGCGACAGCGCGTCCAGCGTGGTGGCCAGGCCCGCCAGCAGTTCCTGTTTGATCTTGAGCATAGGGCACAGATTTTAGGTGCCGCGAGGTACAGGCCACATCCCACCCGCTCTGGCCAATCCTGCTTTCATCGGTCAGAAAGCCATACGAGGAAAACGGGTATCGTTCAAGGGCTCGATTCCGGGCTCTCAACCAACCCAAGGCAAGACATGAAGCATCTTCTGACCCTGATCGCTCTGACCGGTACCCTTTCCATGGCCATGGCTCAGACCGCCGCTCCTGCAGCCGCCGCGGCCAAGGCACCCGCAGCCGCCCCGGCGACCGCTGCAGCGCCTGCGGCCACCGACGAGAAAAAGCCAACCGAGCAGCAAAATCGCATGAAGACCTGCAACGCCGACCCGAAGGCCAAGGCCCTCAAGGGCGACGAGCGCAAAGCTTTCATGAAGAGCTGCCTCTCTGGTGACGAAGCAGCCGCTGGCAACAGCCAGCAAAGCAAGATGAAAACCTGCAATGACGAAGCCGGCAAGAAGGCGCTCAAAGGCGACGAACGAAAGGCCTTCATGAGCACCTGTTTGAAGGGCTGATCATTCAGTGGCGGGTGGCAAGGCGGCATGTGCCGCCGCCTTCACCGCCTGGGTCAGCCGCTGCGCCGACAGCGACTCACGCGCCCAGTGCTGCCAATAGAGGGTCACGTCCACCGTGGCGCCGGGCAGCAGCTCTTGCAGGCCGGGGCGGTTGCTCAGGTCTTGTTCGGGCACCATGCCCCAGCCCAGTCCCAACTCGATCGCGCGCTCGAACGCATCAACGGCCGGCGCGTAGTGGCGCGGGTAGTGTGGCTGCTGCAAGCCGAAGTGCTGAGCCAGAAAAGTGTCCTGCAGCGCGTCCTTGCGGTTGAAGATGATGGCGGGGTGCGCCAGCAGCTTGTGCGGTGACACCGCGCCGCGCGGTGTGCGACAGCGCTGCACCAGCTCAGGCGCGGCCACGCAGCAGTAGCGCATCACGCCCAGCGGCTCGGCCACGCAGCCGCGCATCGGCTGGGCGAGCGTGGTCACGCAGCCGATCACGTCGCCGCTTTTGAGCGCGTCGTGGGTGTGGTCCTGGTCGTCGATCACGATCTCCAGCAACAGGCGGTGGCGCTGCAGCAGCGGCGCCACGCCGGGCAGGAACCAGCTGGCCACCGAGTCGGCGTTGATCGCCACGTTGAGCGACTGCCAGGCGGAGCCTGCCCGCGCCGCGCCGCCGCCTTGCAGGCTGG
>JBIIQD010000011.1:0-16355 GCA_044342265.1 Hydrogenophaga sp.
TCAAGATACTTTCACCCGATCCCGACCCTCACGCCTGGCCACACATGGAACTTCGACAGCTGCGCTATTTCGTGGCCATCGCCGACAGCGGCGGCTTTTCCAAGGCGGCCGAGCGGGTGTTTGTGGCCCAGTCAGCGCTCAGCCACCAAGTGGCACAGCTCGAAGACGAGCTCGGTGCCCCACTCTTTCACCGCTCCCGCCGCGGGGTGGAGCTGACGGACGCAGGGCAGCGCTTTCTGCCGCATGCGGTGTCGATCCTTCGCCAGGCCGACGAGGCGCTGAACAGCGTGCGCCACTCGGCGGACGAGCCGCAAGGCAAGGTGGTGTTCGGGATCCCGCACAGCGCCTCCAACGCGCTGGCGCTGCCCCTGCTGCGCGAGGTTCATCAGCGCTTCCCCCGCATCGAGCTTGAACTCACCGAGGAACTCACAGGCAACCTCACGCGGCAGCTGCGCACCGGTCAGATCAACCTGGCCGTGCTGTTCGACGACGGCCACCTGGGCGGCTTCACCAGCCAGCGCTTGCTGAGTGAGCGGCTGTGCCTGATCGAGCCCGCTGGCGCTGGCGCTGGCGTCAAACTGGCCGCGACCATCACCCTGGCACAGGCACTGACGATGCCCCTGATTCTGCCGGCCAGCCCGCACGGCGTGCGCCCCATCATCGAGGCAGCTGCGGCCCGGGCCGGCCTCGCACCGCCCCAGGTGTTTGCCGACATCAGCTCCATCAGCATCCTGCGCACCACGCTGCTGGCCGGACTGGGCCGCACCCTGTTGCCCGTCATGCCGCTGAGGCAGGAGATCGACGCCGGCCTGCTGGTGGCGACGCCGGTGGTCGACCCACCGCTGGAGCGGGTGCTGGTCCTGTGTGCGTCGGCCCATATTCCTCTGTCATCCGCTTCCCAGGCGGTGAGCGACCTGGCGGTGGCGCTGATGCAGCGGCTCTGCGCAAAAGGGCAGTGGCCGGGTGCCATCCTGTGGCCCGACGAGGCCGCTCGTTCCCTGACCTGATCGATACTGTGCAGCCCGCCTTTCAACGCCTGCCCCGAGACCCATGTTCCAGTACCTGACCGTCCCCGTCACCGCCTTTGCCCAGAACTGCTCCATCGTCTGGTGCGACGAAACGATGGACGCCGCCGTCATCGACCCCGGCGGCGATCTCGACCGCATCGAAGCCGAGGTCCAACGACTGGGCCTGACGCTCAAGGCCATCTGGCTCACCCACGCCCACATCGACCACGCGGGCGGCACCGCCGAACTGGCCGCCAGGTTGACCTTGCCCATCATCGGCCCGCATCCGGGCGACCAGTTCTGGATCGACGGCTTGCCGCAGCAAAGCAAGATGTTCGGTTTCCCGCCCGCCGGCCACTTCACGCCGACCCGCTGGCTCGCCGATGGCGATACCGTCCAGATCGGCCACTGCACGCTCCACGTACGCCACTGCCCGGGCCACACCCCCGGCCACGTGGTGTTTCACTCGCCTGAGGCGCAGCGCGCGTTTGTGGGGGACGTGCTCTTTGCGGGCAGCATCGGGCGCACCGATTTTCCACAGGGCAATCACCCGCAACTGATTTCGAGCATCAAGGAGCGGTTGTGGCCAATGGGGAATGAGACAGTGTTCATCCCGGGCCATGGGCCGGAAAGCACCTTTGGGGAGGAGAGACGGAGCAATCCGTTTGTCAGAGAACCATAGTGCGTCTGCAAGCGTGACGCCGTTTGCCATGTTCGGTGGTGCGATTCGACAGCGCGAAAAAGGTTGACAATGCGATCGGAGTGTCAACGGCACAGGCAGATGCCGACTTCAAGGATGCAAATGATCAGTGGGTCTGCCAACGTAGAAGCAATCCTTCCAACGTTGATCGCCTGGAAGATCTTCTGCCGAGAGCATGTAAAACAACTTTGCGTAGGTGAAGAGAATGCAAGACTCCAAATTGTGTGCGACGGGTCTGATCCGTCGAAACTCTCGCGCTTACGTCGAACACCTTTTTGCACTCAATGAGGCGCGCCGACTGCTGGTGAGCTTTCCGGACGAGGAAGCTGCCAAAAAGCCAATCGGAATAACCATAGAGCAATGCATCGTTCCAGATGCAGACGGAGGGTGGTTCGATGATCACCACCCGTTGATCCACGATGAGCTGCCAGCGCAGGTTACCTTTACCTCGGGCACAGAGGGCAAGCCCAAGGGGATCATCCTCACCTACGCCAATCTCGCTGATGCGGCGCAGCGAATCATTGACGAAACGGATCTGACATCTGATGTGCGCGAGTACGTTGGCGTCCCGGTCACGCACAGCTTCGGTATGGCCCGCGTTCGCGTCGTCAGCGCAGTCGGTGGGCGATCCTTCATACCGCCAAGGGGCTTTGACCCCCTTGAGTTGTCGCGCATGCTTTTGGCCGGAGAGGTCAACGCGCTCTCCGCCGTGCCCACACTCCTTCGAATTCTGCTTCGAGCACCTGAAGTTCTCGGAGCGGCTGGCAGGAACCTGCGCTGGCTGGAAATCGGCTCCCAACACATGACCGCCGCCGAGAAGCGAGGGATTCGTGAGCTCTTCCCCAACGCCCGGATCGTTCAGCATTACGGCCTCACCGAAGCATCTCGCAGCACCTTCCTGCAGATTTCGAGCGCCCCGGACGAGCTGCTCGAATCAGTGGGTCGCGCTGTAGGAAAAACCGAAGTGGGCATCACGCCGGAAGGGCGCATCCAGATTCGTGGCCCGCACGTTGTCCGCTGGCGTCTGGACGGAGATCAGCAGCGCGAATTGACCGGACCTGACGGCTGGCTGCTGACCGGTGACCTGGGCCACATGAAAGATGGCTATCTCTATTTTGACGGCAGGGCCGACGACCTGATCAACACCGGGGGCGTGAAGGTCAACCCCGACATTCTGGAAGAGCGCATCAGAAGTCTGTTGCCGCAAAGCGCAAAGGTGCTAGTGACCAAGGTTCCCGACGCGCTGCGCGGTGAAGGCGTTCTGGTGGTTGCGGAGTCATCGGACATGGATCACGCCACACTCAGGACAGCGTCTATCGGCGCCCTCAAGGGGCTTGGACTGGATGTCGGAGACGCCTTGCACGTTCAAGTCGTGTCGTCGATTCCGCTGACGGAGACCGGCAAGCCATTGCGCAGACTCCTCACAGAGCAGTTCGTTCTCGAGCGCCAGGCCGCACCTTCAGACACATTCGCTGGTCAGTCTGCTCGGCACAAGGCAAAGAATGTGATGGAGTTCTTCCAGCATTTCTTCCCTGGCCACAGGATCGACCCAGACGCCAGCTTTGAGACATTGGGAGGCGACTCCCTGGGCTACATTCAGTTTTCAATGGGGTTTGAGGATCGATTTGGACCACTGCCCAAACGTTGGGAGTCACTGACGGTGTCCCAATTACAAAGTGCCATTGTCGACGCTCCTGAAACAAGCTATGCCAGGCTGGAGTCGGCAACACTGACCCGTGCATTTTTCATGGTTTGTATCGTGGCCCTGCACCTAGACACTTTCGTCTATAGCAACAACTGGGGTGCGGCTTATTTCCTGTATATGTTGGCAGGCTACAGCTTCATGCGATTTCAGTGGCCCGAGATCAACCGGACTGGAAAGGTAGCCAGCGTATTTGGAACAATTGTCCGGATCGCTATCCCGACGGCGATCACAGTTGCTGTTATGCAGTTGTGGGCTCATTCAATCGAGCTCAAACCGCTGTTGCTGATTTCGAACCTGTTTGATCCGAGCCATTACCACGTTGCATACTATTATTTTGCAGAGATTTACATGCAATTGCTGCTCTTGGTCGCAGGATTGTTTTCCATGGCGAGGGTAAGAAGCGCCTTCAGAAGAAGTCCCATGGTGAGCGCGACAGGTTTTATCGTTTTTGCGGTGACTTTGAGCTATTTCTCAGAGCTGCTGTGGGACACAAACTACATTTTCCATCGCACACCTGTCTGGTACCTTTGGACAGTTGCTTGTGGAATGCTCATGGCCATCGCGTTCAGGCGTGATGTGTTTGATCGCATTTCAGCCATGATTATAGTTGCTGTCTCAGTGCTAATGCACCACGGATGGACATCGGCCACATACTACATTTGTGGTGGATGTTCATTGTTGCTATTCTGGCCAGAACTCAAGGTTCCAGTTTTGTTGAAAAGATTGGTCAGTGAGATTGCTGGCGCTTCCATGTTCATTTACCTTAGCCATTATCAAGTCAAATCCATTGTTGATAGAGTATTTCATGGGCCCATGCCATGGCTTTCCCTGTTCGCTGCAATACTCACTGGCGTTGTCTTTTCGCGCGTTTACTTGTGGATAGAGAGCCGGGCATTGACCTTTGGCAGACATCAGGGCTGGCTGCAGCACAACTAGCCGCCTAAAAAAGCAAACCGAGCGCTTTGTGCGGGATTGTCACAAGCGACTGTAAGGGTGGAGGCAGCCTATCCGTGGTGGACAGGTGCCGATCAGCCCTTCCTTGCCGCCTCGAACAACCCCTGCACCTTCGGCACGTTCGCCTGCAGCTGCTTGATGCGGTTCGGACCGCTGGGGTGGGTGGACAGGAAGCCAGGACCGCTGCCGCCGCCGGCCTTGGCCATCTTCTGCCAGAGGCTGACGCTCGCCGCAGGCTGGTAGGCGCCGCGCGCCGCGAGTTCCAGCCCAACCAGGTCAGCCTCGCTCTCGTCCTCGCGGCTGAACTTGAGCGTGAGCAGCTGCGAGCCCATGTCGGCGGCAGCGGTACCCAGGTTGCCTAGGCCGAGCAGTTCCGCGCCCAGGCGCAGGCCGAGGTTGGTGGCGCTGCTCTTGGCCAGGCGCTCGCGGGCGTGCTCGCGCAGCGCGTGGGCCATTTCGTGGCCCATGATCATGGCGGTCTCGTCGTCGCTGAGTTGCAGCTTGTCCAGGATGCCGGTGTAGAAGGCAATCTTGCCGCCAGGCAGGCAGAAAGCGTTGATCTGCTCGCTGTTGATCAGCGCCACCTGCCACTGCCAGTCTTTGGCGCGCGGGTTCCAGGCCGCCGTGAAGGGGATGATCTTCTTGGCGATGGCGTGCAGGCGTTTGGTTTGCGGGTGGTCCTGCGGCAGCAGCGCGTTCTGCTTTTTCGCTTCCTGCACGGTGGCGACAAATTGCTGTGCGCCCGCCTTTTCGACGGCTTCGGCCGGCACCAGCTTGCGCACGCTGGACGACTTGCCGACGTCGACCTGGGCCATGGCAGGCGCCGCCGCCGCCGCGGTTGCCGCGAGCAGGAAAGCACGGCGGGCCTGCCAGGGACCTTGCTGGGCAATGGCAGCGGAGGAAGTTTTGAGGTCGCAAAGAATACACATATGCAGATGATAGGACCCCTGAGGTAGGCGTGTGCGTCGGAGCGCATGGGCACAATGGCGGCATGTCTGCACCCGCTTCACCCGACGTTTCCGAGATGGCGCCCTCGCGCCCCTCTTGGCGTGAAACCCTGCAATCCCTCTGGGACCGGCGGGTGCTGTCCATGCTGTTCCTGGGCTTTGCCGCCGGCCTGCCGATCCTGCTGATTTTTTCGTCGCTCTCGCTGTGGCTGGTGGAAGCCGGGGTGGAGCGCAAGGCCGTCACCTTTTTCAGCTGGGCGGCGCTGGGTTATTCCTTCAAGTTCATCTGGGCGCCGCTGGTGGACCGCCTGCCGCTGCCGCTGCTCACCCGCTGGCTGGGCCGGCGCCGCGCCTACCTGCTGCTGGCGCAGCTGGGGGTGATCGCCGCCATCCTGGGCATGGCCAGCACCGATCCCGCCACCGGCGGCGCCAGCCTGACCGCGATGGCGCTGTTTGCGGTCATGCTGGGCTTCATGTCGGCCACACAAGACATCGTGATCGATGCCTACCGCATCGAGATCGCGCCGCCCGACCTGCAAGGCGTGCTCTCGTCGGCCTACATCGCGGGCTACCGCATCGGCATGATCGTGGCCGGTGCGGGTGCGCTGTTCCTGGCCGCACACTGGGGTTCGGCGCGCGAGACCTATGTGTACGCCGCCTGGCAGCAGGCCTACGGCGTGATGGCGCTGGCCATGGGCGTGGGCGTGCTGACCACGCTGCTGATCCGCGAGCCGGTGGTGGCCGCGCGCGAGGCCCAGCCTTCGGGTGCACACGCCCGGCTGCTGGCGGTGTTTGTCTGCGCGGTGCTGGCCTTTGTAGGCGTGTTCTGGTCCTGGGGGCACTGGCTCTCGCCTGACAAGCCGGCCCCGCTGGTGGGTCTGCTGGTCGAGGCCTTGCGCATGGGTGCTGCGCTGGCGGCGGCGTTTGGGGTGGGCGCGCTGCTGGTGCACGCCGGTCTGGCGAGCCGCGAGCAGGCGCGCGAGACCTGGGTCATGCCGGTGCTGGACTTCTTCCGGCGCTACGGCGCGCACACCGCCTGGCTGCTGCTGGCGCTGATCGGCCTCTACCGCATTTCCGACATCGTGCTGGGCGTGATCTCCAACGTGTTCTACCAAGACATGGGCTTTTCCAAGACTGAGATCGCTTACGCGGTGAAGACCTTCGGGGTGATCGTCGCCATCATCGGCGGCTTCCTCGGTGGGCTGCTGGCCACCCGCCTGGGCGTGATGCGTTCGCTGTTCTGGGGTGCGGTGCTGTCGGCGCTGACCAACCTCGGTTTTGTGGCGCTGTCCTTTGCCGGGCACGACGTGCAGTTGATGTACGCCGTGGTGGCCGCCGACAACCTGGCCGCCGGGTTTGCCAGCGCAGCCTTCGTGGCCTTCCTCTCCAGCCTCACCAACGTGTCGTTCACCGCGGTGCAATACGCCATCTTCAGTTCGCTCATGACGCTGCTGCCCAAGACGCTGGGCGGCTACTCGGGCGGCATGGTGGACGCGCTGGGTTACCCGGGCTTTTTTGTGCTCACCACGCTCATGGGCCTGCCGGTGCTGGCGCTGGTGCTGCTGGCCAAGCGGCAGCTGCCGGTGGGGCGCTGAGGCCGGTCGGCCTGCCGCTTGCACACTGAGCATCCCGCCACATCTTACGGCGCCCAAGTTCAAGCGCCGATCTGGCGCCGCAGTTCGGCCTTCTGCACCTTGCCCAGAGCGGTGCGAGGCAGAGCATCGAGCCTGACCCAGCGACGTGGCCATTTGTAGCGGGCCAGCCGCCCGTCCAGCCAGGCCTGGAGCGCTACTGCCCAGTCGTCCCCAGTGCCCGGATCGCGCAACACGATCACCGCCACCGCGACCTCGCCCCAGCGCGCATCGGCCTGCCCCACCACACAGCACTCGGCCACGGCCGGGTGCTGTGCGATCAGGTTCTCGATCTCGGCCGGGTAGATGTTTTCACCGCCGGAAATGATCATGTCCTTGGCGCGGCCAACGACGGTGAAGCTGCCGTCCTCAGCCTGTTGCGCCAGGTCGCCCGTGTGGAAGAAGCTGTCAGCGTCTTGCGCAGGCACGTCGGGCCAGTAGCGCGCCACGACGTTGGGCGCTCGCACGGCGATCTCTCCGACCTGCCCGGTCGCCAGGATGGCGCCTTGCGCGTCCAGCAGCCGGATCTCGACCCCTGGCGCTGGCCAGCCGCAGGAACCAAGGTGGCTGGCGGCACGCGACGGCGGCAGAGCGATGGAGAACGGACCGGTCTCGGTGCTGCCGTAAACGTTGCACACCGGCACGCCTCGCGCCATGAAGGCGAGCAGCGGTTCCGGGGTCAGCAGGCTGGAGCCAGCCCAGACAGCGCGCAAGCTTGACAGATCGGTGGTGGCCCAGTCAGCGTGTGACGTCAGGGCCTGCAGTGTGGCCGGCACTTGCAGCGTCAGGCTGGGACGGTCTCGCGCGATGGCGCGCAGCGTGGCGCCGGGGTCGAAGCGGGTGTGCAGCAAGACGGTCGCGCCGACCGACAGCGCCGGCAACGTCTGGATGCACAGGCCACCGACATGAAACAGTGGCAGCACGGTAAGCACGCTGTCTTCAGCGGTGATGCCCTGCACCTGCGCAGCGATCGCCATGTTGGCCAGCAAGTTGCCCTGCGTGTGCACAGCGGCCTTCGGCGCCCCGGTGGTGCCCGAGGTGTAGACCAGCAGCGCGGGGTGGTCCAGCCCTTCGATCTGCGGGTCGCCGGTTTGCACGACGGCTGGCGACAATGCACCCCATTCGCCGAGTGTGTCCAATGCGATGCAGTCCGCTACGGTGGCGTGGTCGCACAGCTTGCGCGCCGCCGCCGCAAACCCCGCGTCGTGCACCAGGCAGCGTGGCGTGCAATCGGCGAGCACAACCGCCCACTCCGCCAACGCCAGCCGGTGGTTCAGCGGCACCAGCACCGCGCCCAGTTGCGCCAGTCCGAACAACAGGGGAATCAGCTGTGGATGGTTGTGGCCCAGAAAGGCGACACGGTCGCCCGTGCCGATGCCCCGCGCCGCCATGCCCGCAGCGAGCGCCTGGGCATTGGTCAATAGGCCAGCGAATGACAAGGTCGAGCGCTCGCCGCTGCCGGGGTCCAAACAGCGCAGAGCGATGGCGTCGGGGTGGTCCTGTGCCAGCCGATGCAAGAGCGCCATCAGCGAACTGGCGGGTAAGGGCGGGCAGGGCAAGGCGGGCGACATTCACGCAACTTTACGCGAGCGTGACCAAGGCGAGGCGGGTGGACATGACGATAGGGACTTGGCCTCGCTACACTGAAACCCATGAACGCTCCGAGCACCACCCGCCTCCTGATGATTGAAGACGATGCGCGCCTGGCGCAGATGGTCACCGAGTACCTGGCCCAGTCCGGGTACGCCGTGACGCACGCGCCCGACGGCGAAAAAGGCCTGGAGCAGATGCCGCTTCTGCAGCCTGAGCTGGTGATCCTGGACCTGATGATGCCGGGCATCGACGGGCTGGAAGTTTGCCGCCGCATCCGGGCCTTGCCCAATGGTGGAGCGCGTGTGCCGGTGTTGATGCTGACGGCCAAGGGCGATCCGATGGACCGCATCATTGGGCTCGAACTCGGTGCCGACGATTACCTGCCCAAGCCGTTTGAGCCGCGCGAACTGCTGGCGCGCATCCGGGCCGTGTTGCGGCGGCGCGGCGAGAGCAACAGCGCGGTGGCCACTACCCGGGCCACGCCGGTGCTGCGCTTTGGTTCGCTGGAGATTGACCGCGATGCGCGCTCGGTGCAGGTGGCGGGCAAGGGCTGCGAGCTGACCTCGTACCAGTTCGATCTGCTGGTTGCGCTGGCTGAGCGGGCGGGCCGTGTGCTCACGCGCGACCAGATCATGGAAGCGGTACGCGGGCGCGAACTGGAGGCGTTTGACCGCAGCATCGACGTGCACATCGGCCGCATCCGCAACGCTATCGAGGCCGACAGCAAGGAACCCAAGCGCATCCTGACGGTGCGCGGGGTAGGCTATGTCTTCGCCAAGCAGCAGGACTGAATGAAAAGCCTGCTGGGTCAGCGGCTGTACCTGCGCATCTGGCTGGCCGTGGTGGCGGCGGTGGCGGTGCTCACGCTGGTCGTGGGCTGGCTCTGGCAGATGGCGCTGGACCGCGACCGCGAAGAGCGGGACGCGCGGGTGGCGCGCGAGATCGTGTTGCGCAATGGGGCTGGAGAAGTGATTGCCGAGGCCCCGGCGCAGGCCGTGCGCGTGCCAGGCCAGGGACTGGAGTTCCAGGTCCAGATGAAGGACGGCCAGACGCTGTACGTCCAGCTGCCGCGGCCCAATCGCGCCCCGGGCAACCCGATGCCAGGGCGCCTCAGCCTGTTTGGACTGGAGTCTCCGTTCAGCTTTGCCTGGATGCTCGGCCTGGTGGCCCTGGCGGTGGCGCTGGGGGCGTATCCCATTGTGCGCCGCTTGACCAAGCGGCTTGAAAGGCTGCAACGTGGCGTAGAGCGCTGGGGTCAGGGGGATCTCAGCGCGCGCCTGCCGGTGAGCGGGCAGGACGAAGTTGCGTTTCTGGCCGAACGTTTCAACTCGGCGGCCGAGCGGGTGCAAACGCTGATGCTCTCGCACAAGACCCTGCTGGCCAACGCGTCTCACGAGCTGCGCTCGCCACTGGCCAGGATTCGGATCGGACTGGAGCTGCTGGACAGCGATCCGGCCCGCGCCACGCAGCGGGCAGAGATCGCCCGCAACATCGATGAACTCGATCAGCTGATCGACGAGATCCTGATGGCCAGCCGCCTGGACCTGCGGGACGCCAGTGAGGCTTCGGCGCTGGGACCGACCGAGGAGGTGGACCTGGTGGGGCTGGCCGCCGAAGAATGCGCCCGCACCGGGGCCGAGCTGGACCTGGCCGAGGGCATTTCCCCGGTGCTGGTGCAGGGGTACCCCAAGCTTCTGCGGCGCCTGTTGCGCAACTTGCTGGAAAACGCCCGGCGCTATGGGCACCGTCCAGGATCGGACGCACCGGTCGAGGCAGCACAGTTGTTCATCGACCGGCTGGGGGGCGCAGGTGGCGTGGTGCGCATCAGCGTGGAAGACCGAGGCCCGGGCGTGCCACCCGAGCAGCGTGAGCGGATCTTCGAGCCCTTTTACCGCTTGCCAGGCGCCAGCGAAAGTGTCGGTGGCGTCGGCCTTGGGCTGTCTCTGGTGCGCTCTATTGCTGCCCGACATCGGGGCAACGTGAGATGTGAGGACCGATCGGGCGGCGGGGCACGGTTCGTGGTCGATTTGCCGTCGTAATCAAACGTAAATTTTGTAATGCGGGCCAGTCAGAGCAAGAGCCCAAGGCCCTTGGCCTGGCAGACTTTGGTGGTGAAAAGTCACCGACGCTTGCGTTGAGATGCAACAAAGGTGCGCATTTCTCCCCCAAACGGGGGATGGTCGAAACCTATGCGGCAACGCACAATCCTGCGGTTGCTGTCACAACATCCAGTGCGATGGATGGCTACCAAAAGTCAGCCCATCGCCAGATACCGTTCTCCCAACGACGTCCTTCCAAGGACTTCAAAGCCACCGCAAGGTGGCTTTTTTTTGTCGTTACTGGTTGGTCAGAGCTCTCCGATGCCCTTGGAAGTGACGGTCTTGCCTTCTTTAAGTGCTTGCAGTGCCACCTCTTTGTTCAGGGCCTTTTGCTGCTGGTCCGCATAGTCACGAGGGTGCTCCAGGTGCAACACGGGTGCTGTGTAGCGCAGATGCCGACCCTGGATACCGGCGTTGTTGAGGCGGTAGCCCAGTTCAATGTCTTCGGCGCCATAGCCGAAGTTTTCGTCAAAGCCGTTGACGCGGATCAGGTTGAGGCGCGCCGTCGAGCTGTTGCCCCCGTTCCAGGTTCTTTTGACGGTGGTCAACTGTTCCGCCAGCGAGGACACCCAATGCGGATACAGGCCGACCTTGAGCCGAGCGCTCGAGCCTTTCAGCACGCCGTGGCGCTCGAGCCAGGCGCGCTGAAACACCGCGCCTGACACGACCGCTTCGGGATGGACTTCTGCGCTGGCCAACAGGCTCAAGCGAATCACGCCTCCACTGCAGAAGCGACGCGGGTGTGCCAGTGCCAGGTGTCTGGCCACGAAGTGCGACGATGGCAGACAGTCCCCGTCCAGAAAGATCAGATAGTCGGCCGTTGAGCTGGCAATCGCCTTGTTCAGGATGCGGTTCTTGCGGAAGCCGTGGTCGGCTTGCCAGATGTGCCGCAAGCGATCGCCCAGTCGCGCTTGCCAAGCGCTGAGCACCACCGTGGTGTCCGGGCCGGAGCCGTCATCGGCCACGCAGATCCGAAAGTCCTGGCACGTCTGGCGCGACAGCGCATGCAGCGCCAGGTCCAGCGAGCGGGGGTTGTTGTAGGTTGAGACAACCAGCTCGACGCTGTCCGCCGCCGCCATGAAGGTCAGTGGCTGTGCGCCACCACCTCGCCGGCCCTGAGCTGGTACACCGTGCCGCAGTAGGGGCAGCGCGCTGTGCCGGTCTTGGCCACGTCCAGGTACACCTTGGGGTGGCTGTTCCACTGCATCATGTCAGCCTTCGCGCTGGGGCAGAACACCCCGCCCTGTGGGTTGAGGTCTTTGGCGGCCAGTTCAACGATGTACTTGCTCATCTTGTGTGCCTCAGACCTTGCTCAACCAACCGGCGTACTTCGGGTTGCGCCCGTTGACGATGTCAAAGAACGCGCTCTGGATCTTTTCGGTGATCGGGCCGCGGCTGCCGGCGCCCAGCTCGATGCGGTCCAGTTCGCGGATCGGCGTCACTTCGGCGGCGGTGCCGGTGAAGAAGGCTTCGTCGGCGATGTAGACCTCGTCGCGGGTGATGCGCTTTTGCACGATCTCCAGCCCCAGGTCCTTGGCGATGTGGAAGACGGTGTTGCGGGTGATGCCGTTGAGCGCGCCGGCCGACAGGTCGGGCGTGTAGATCACGCCGTTCTTGATCACGAAGATGTTCTCCCCCGCGCCTTCGCTCACGAAGCCCGAGCTGTCGAGCAGCAGGGCCTCGTCGTAACCTTCGTCGGTCACTTCCATGTTGGCCAGGATGGAGTTGGTGTAGTTGCTCACCGCCTTGGCCTGCGTCATGGTGATGTTGACGTGGTGGCGGGTGTAGCTGCTGGTCTTGACGCGGATGCCGCGTTTGAGACCGTCTTCACCCAGGTAGGCGCCCCAGGTCCAGGCGGCCACCATCAGGTGGATGGTGTTGCCCTTGGGGCTCACGCCCAGCTTCTTGTCGCCGATCCAGGTCAGTGGGCGGATGTAGGCGCTCTCCAGCTTGTTTTCGCGCACCACGGCTTTTTGCGCTTCCATCGCTTCTTCCAGGGTGAAGGGCAGCTTCATGCGCAGGATCTTGGCACTGTTGAACAGGCGCTCGGTGTGCTCCTGGAGGCGAAAGATGGCGGTGCCGTCCACTGTGTTGTAGGCGCGCACGCCCTCGAAGGCGCCGCAGCCGTAGTGCAGGGTGTGGGTCAGCACATGGATCTTGGCATCGCGCCAGTCCACCATCTGGCCGTCCATCCAGATCTTGCCGTCGCGGTCGGACATCGAGGGAATCACGGGGCTCATCAGCACATCCTTAAGAAATGATCTGGCCCGAACGCCGAGCCCGATAAAGAGCCAATTTTAAGGTGCAAGCCCTGCCGGTTCGCGTTTTGCTGATAGGGTGTCAGACCCTATCTCAGAGTGCCCAAATGATCACAACCCCGGTTCGTTTGCAGCGTGGCGCATGGCGCCTGGATCTTCTGCCCCAGCTGGGAGGCTGCGTACAGGGTTTGTGGTTCGGTGACACGGCGGTGTTGCGGCCGACGCCAGAGGGCGCCACTCACGCCGGTCAGACCGCTGCGTTTCCCTTGGTGCCCTACTCCAACCGCATTGGCCACAAGGCTTTTGCGTGGCAGGGACACCGGTACACCATCGACAGGGCTTTCGATGACGGACCGCACGGACTGCACGGTGTGGGCTTCATGCGACCCTGGCAGGTGACCGCACACAGCGAGGACTCCATCAGCTTGCGCCTGGTTCACGACGGCGACGCCGATTGGCCGTTTGCCTTCGAGGCAGAGCAGCACTTCAACTTGCAGGAGCATGGCTTGGGTCTTCGCCTGTCTCTGCGCAACACCGACCACCGCGAACAACCCGCCGGTGTGGGCTGGCACCCTTACTTCGTGCGTCGCGCGGGGGCAAGGCTTCGAGGTGAAGGGCTTGTGATCCAGTGGCAAAGCGGTGCGGATCAACTGCCCACACTGGGGCTACCGCTGAATGGATTGACGGGCCTCGTGGAGGACACACCGCTGGACCACTGCTTCCGGGGAGGAAGTCGCCTGGGCTTTTCCGATGACAGCATGGACCTGGACCTGAAGGCCAGCACCGACTATTGGGTGGTGTACACGCCCAGTGAGCGCGACTTCTTCTGTATGGAGCCGGTGAGCCATCTCAACAACGCAGTGCAGCAACCCGACCCGCAGGCGCATGGCCTGGTGGCTCTGGCCAGCGGGCAGTCGCTGGTCCAGACGGTGGAGTTGAAAGTCAGCTGGCGTTGAAGGCTGCTGCGTGAGCGCCAATGGTCTGGCAACTGGCGCCTGCGCTGATCGCCGGTCGGTACACCTCTGCAGCGACACCTTCGGGAGACAGGTATTCGGTTGCCAGCGCTTTTCTGCAGGCTGCCACCAGCGCAGACGGCACCAAGGCCACCACGCAACCCCCAAAGCCGCCGCCGGTCATGCGCACGCCGCCTTGCTGGCCCACAACCGCTTGCAAAATGGACACCAGGTGATCAATGGCAGGAACCGTGATCGCAAAGTCGTCGCGCATGGAGGTATGTGACTCGGCCATCAAGCGTGAAATGGTCGGCACATCTCCTGCGCGAAGCGCTTGTGCCATGTGCACCGTGCGCGCGTTCTCGGTCAGGATGTGCCGGGCGCGGGCGAACACCACCGGGTCCATGCCCGCGCGCGCGGCGAGCAACTGGTCCAGGGTGACGTCGCGCAGCGAGCGCATGCCGAAGTGTTGTGCCGCTTGCTCGCATTGCTGGCGCCGAAGGTTGTATTCGCTGCCCACCAAACCCCGTCGGACTTTGGAGTTGGCGATCATCACGTGCAGGCCGTCGGGCACGTGGCAGGTTTCGCTGGCCAGGCTGCGGCAGTCCAGCAGGCTGGCGCAATGAGCCTTCGCCGTGGCCGAAATCCACATGTCCATGATGCCGCACTGGGTGCCGACAAACTGGTTTTCGGCCTGTTGGGCCCAATGCGCCCATTGCACCGGTGTGACCTGGATGCCGTTGACGCCGCACAGTCCGGCGAGCATGGACACTTCCAGTGAGGCCGACGACGACAGGCCTGTGCCCTGCGGGATGTTGCCCACGAAGGCGATGTCGACGCCGCAAAGTTCATGGCCAGCCAGACGCAGCACGTCGAACACGCCGCGCACATAGTTGGCCCAGGGCAACTCGGTTTGTCGGGGCAGTGGTTGGCCCAGGTCAAACTGGTCCACCGCGCCTTCGGCATCAAGAGCCAGGACGTGGACCCTGTGATCGGTGCGTGCACGCAGCGCCACCAGGGTCTGGAAATCGATCGCGCACGGCAGCACGAAGCCGTCGTTGTAGTCGGTGTGTTCGCCGATCAGGTTCACACGGCCGGGGGCCTGTGCGAGGTGTGTGGGGGCCGAGCCGAAGTGGTGCTCGAAACGGGTCAGGAGTTGGTTTCGCATGGGCTCAGTCGTTAAAACCATGGGGGTGAGACTGTTGCCAGTGCCAGGTGCTCGCACACATGCTGTGCACATCGCGCGTGGCCCGCCAGCCCAACTGCTGTTCCGCCCGGCGGGCGTCGGCCCAGAAAGCAGGCAGGTCGCCAGCGCGGCGCGGGCCGATCTGCGTGGCCACGCGCTGCCCGCTGGCCAGCTCGAACGCTGCCACCATCTGTTTGACGCTGTGGCCTTGCCCCGAGCCGAGATTGAAGACCTCGCACCGGCTGCTGTCAGCCGCCGCATGGGAGCGCAAATGCTTCAATGCAGCCCAATGGCCTTCGGCCAGGTCGCACACATGCAGATAGTCGCGCACGCCCGTGCCGTCGGGTGTGTCGTAGTCGTCACCGTGAATGGTGAGCGCCTGGCGTTGGCCAACGGCGACCTGGGCCAGAAAAGGCATCAGGTTGTTGGGCACGCCGTGGGGGTCTTCACCCAGCTCGCCGCTGTCGTGGGCACCCACTGGGTTGAAGTAGCGCAACAGGCTGAAGTGCCAGCCGGGCCCGCTGTGGCTCAAGTCCTGCAACATCACTTCGACCTGTCGTTTGGTGTTGCCGTAGGGGTTGGTGGGCGCGGTCGGGTGGTCCTCGGTGTAAGGCAGGAACTGCGGAGGGCCATAGACCGTGGCGCTGGAGCTGAACACCAGCTGGCGCACTCCCGCCACCTGCATGGCCTGCAGCAGGCAGAGACTGCCATGCACGTTGTTGTCGTAGTAGGCGAGCGGATCGGCGCTGGACTCGCCCACCGCTTTGAGTCCGGCCAGATGCACCACGGCGTCGATGCGCTCGTCGCGCAAGATCTGCTGGATGCGAGCGGACTCCCGGATGTCGGTCTGATGAAAGACCACGGGCTGTCCCGTGATCCGCTGCACCGATTGCAGGCTCTTCACATGGCTGTTGACCAGGTTGTCCACCACCACGACCTCACAGCCGGCTTGCAACAGGGTGACCGCAGTGTGTGAACCGATGTAGCCGGCGCCACCAGTGAGCAGGATCCGGGGCGCTTGGTCTGAAGTGGTGTGACTCATGGCGCCTTGTGTCGAAAATGGGTGGTGGCCTGCGCGCGCAGGCGCTCGGCGGCCTGCTCGGGCGTGAGGTCGCGCTGTGCTTCAGCCAACATCTCAAAGCCCACCATGAATTTGCGCACGGTGGCCGAGCGCAGCAGCGGCGGGTAGAAATGGGCGTGCAGTTGCCAGTGGCTCTGGTCGCCTTCCAGATAGGGCGCGCCGTGCCAGCCCATGGAGTAGGGGAAGCTGGTCTGGAACAGGTTGTCGTAGCGCGTGGTCAACTGCTGCAATGCCAGCGCCA
>JBIIQD010000265.1:0-4531 GCA_044342265.1 Hydrogenophaga sp.
CTGGTGGTGCTGGGCGCCGTGGGCGCCTGGGTGGTGCTGCGGATTCCGACGCGAAAGTCTTAGCCCGCCCTGCGCGCCAGCACTTCAAACGCCGGCAGCGTCTTGCCTTCCAGCACTTCCAGGAAGGCGCCGCCACCGGTGGAGATGTAGCCCACGTCCTTCTCAATGCCGTACTTGGCGATCGCCGCCAGCGTGTCGCCGCCACCGGCGATGCTGAAGGCGCTCGATTCAGCGATTGCGTGCGCAATCACCTTGGTGCCGTTCTCGAACGCCGGAAACTCGAACACGCCCACCGGGCCATTCCAGACGATGGTGCCGGCCTGCTTGAGCTGCTCGGCCAGTGTCGCGGCGGTTTTCGGACCAATGTCCAGGATCATGTCGTCGTCGGCCACGTCGGTCGCTGCCTTGACCGTCGCCTCGGCATCGGCACTGAAGCTTTTGGCACACACCACATCGGTCGGGATCGGCACCTCGGCGCCGCGCGCCTTCATCGCCGCGATCACCGCCGTCGCTTCGCCCAGCAAATCTGGCTCGGCCAGGCTCTTGCCGATCTTCAGGCCTGCGGCGAGCATGAAGGTGTTGGCGATGCCGCCGCCGACGATTAGTCCATCCACGTTCTTGGCCAGCGCCTGCAGGATGGTGAGCTTGGTGCTGACCTTGCTGCCGGCGACGATGGCGATCAGCGGGCGTTTCGGGTTGGCCAGCGCCTTGGAGATTGCGTCCATCTCGGCCGCCAGCAGCGGACCGGCGCAGGCGATCGGGGCGGTCTCGGCGATGCCGTAGGTTGTGCCCTCGGCGCGGTGCGCGGTGCCGAAGGCGTCGTGCACGAAGATGTCGCACAGCTGGCCCAGCTTGGCCGCCAGTTCGGGCTTGTTCTTCTTTTCGCCCACGTTCAGACGGCAGTTCTCCAGCATCACCACCTCGCCGGGCGCGACCGAGAAGTCGCCATCGACCCAGTCGGCCACCACGCGGATGCTGCGGTTCATGAGCTGCCCCATGCGCGCGGCCACCGGCGCCAGCGAGTCTTCGGGCTTGAATTCCCCTTCGGTGGGGCGGCCCAGGTGCGACGTCACCATCACGGCAGCCCCGGCGTCCAGCCCCATCTGGATCGCAGGGATGCTGGCGCGGATGCGGGTGTCTTCGGTGATGTGGCCCGCATCGTCCTGCGGCACGTTCAGGTCGGCGCGGATGAAGACGCGCTGGCCCTTGGCCTTGCCCTGGGCGCAGAGATCGGAAAAACGGATGAATTGCATGTGAAGCCTTGGTCGGGTGATCGGGGCAAATTGTAGGCAATCCCGATGGGCCAAAGGCCGTTTGCCGATGGACCCGTATCAGCCTGCCTGTGGCCCGCTGAGGGTCTCGCCGCCGCAGGGCGCGAACAGGTCCAGCGAGGCGTCGCGGACCTGGGTCTTCACATCCATCACACCCAGCACCGAATGGAACAGGTTGTCGTGGGAAAGCGGCAAGTGAGCCCGACCGCGCAGGCAGTCTGACGTCATCCCGATGCGCTGCTGCAGGCCGCGCGACATCCAGCTGACCATGGGCACATGGATCTGTTCACGGGGAGCCAGCGCATAGGGCAGGCCGTGCAGGTACAGGCCGTTTTCGCCCAGCGACTCGCCGTGATCAGAAACATAGACCATCCCGGTGTCAAAGCGCCCTGAAGCGGATTGCGTCTGCAGCCAGTCGATGCTCTGTCCGAGCACGTGGTCGGTGTAGGCGATCGAGTTGTCGTAGGCGTTGACCACTTGCTCGGTCGAGCAGCGGTTCAGGGCCGTGTCGCGGCATTCGGGCAGGAACGGCTTGTGGGTGTCCGGTGAACGCTTGAAGTAGGCCGGACCGTGGCTGCCGACCTGGTGCATCACCACCACCACTCCGCGCGCCACGCGCTGTGGGTCCAGTGTTTGCAATCGCTCATCCAGGCCATGCAGCAGCACTTCGTCAAAGCACCAGCTCTCCGCACACAGCCCCGGTACCGGCTCCCGGCGCACATGCACCTCGGGCACCCGGTCGCAAACCCCTTTGCAGCCCGACTGGTTGTCCAGCCAGAGCACGGCAAGCCCCGCGCGCTGCAGTACGTCCAGCAGGTTCTCGCTGGTCGCGGGCTTGGCGCCCCCTTGTTCACGCCCCAGCGGCGAAAACATGCAGGGCAACGACACCTGGGTGGTGGTGCCACAGGAGGTCACGTTGCTGAAGTTGACCAGGTCGCCTTGTGCCTGCCAGTGTGCGAGCGACGGCGTGGTCGACCGCGGGTATCCGTTGAGGCCCCAGTTCCGCGCGCGTGCGGTCTCTCCGATAACGAGCAGCAGCAGCGGTGGGCGCGCTTGCCCTGCGTAGCTGGCGCCCAGCGCCACGTCTTCGCCCAGCGGGGTCAGTGACCGGCCCAGGCGTGGCGTGCGCTGGGTGGCCATCCAGCCGCTGGCGTACAAGGTGTTCAACGGGTTGATCATGTAGCGAAGCGCCTTGTCATTGCGCATCAGGGACGCCAGGCTCTGGTAACCCAGCGCCACCACCGACAGCGCCAGCAGCAGCGCCAGCAGAACCCCGCCCAGGTTGCGTCCCAACTGCCGCCCTGCGGTGTGCAGGCCGATCGGGCGGCGCCACAGCCACCACAGCGGTGGCCCTGCGATCAGCAGCACCGACAACCCCAGCGACCACGACAACAGGTCACGGACCTCCTGGGCATCGGTGTGGGACACATTGGCGAGCATGGTGGTGTCGATCACCACCCCGTACTGCCACATGAAGTGGCAACTGACCGCCGACACCAGCAACAGCAGCGAAACGAGCGGCCGAAACAACCTCGGAAGCGCGAGCAAGGACAGGGTAGCCGCCGTGAGGGCCAGCACCAGAAGGCCCAACAAACCCAGCATCAGTAGACGCTGCCCGCTGACATCCGGCAGCGCCCACAGGCGCTGCCACAGTGGCAGGTTGCCTGGCCCGGCCAGCCACAGCGCCAGCCACCATACCGCCTGGCTCGCTGGGCGCTGCACGATGGCACGCATGGGTGTTGGCGATGGGTCGCTCAGGGCCGCGGAAACAGGAGATGGGGAAACAGTGGACATGTCGACACTTGGAAAGTCAGGACGGAATGACACCGACAGCCTACGGGATGAACGTTAACAACTTCTCTAAGGAATGACCCCAGTCCCGGTCCAGCGCAGGGTGAATCGCGTGGTCATGGGTGCGACCCCGCCGTCACGTTCCAGCTGCGCGCCCATCTGCTCGGCAATCCGTTCGACCAGTCGCAACCCCAAGCCCAGTCCGGATGCTGCCTGAAGCGGCGGCGCCAACACACCCGATCGCTGCCCGTCGTCGCTGACCGAGACACCGCAGCCCTGTACATCGCGCCACACTGCCACCTCGACCTGGGTGTCTGGTGGCGTGTGACGCAAGGCGTTCTCGATCAGGTTGCGCAGCGCCAGTTCCAGCAACATCGGCTGAACCAACACCTTGACCCCCTCCTGATGCTCGTTCAGTGACATGTCGTGTCGGCTCTCGTGGGCCAGCTGTGCGTGCGCAGACAGCAAGCGAGCCGCCACCTCGCCCAGCGCAGTCGGCTGCGCTGTCTCGGCGAGATGGCCTCCGGCTGCGGGATGCGAAGCGCGTTGAGCCCGCGCCAGGTCAAGGAGCTGACTCAGGATGCGCCCGGCCCGCAGCGCCTCTTGCTCCAGACGCACCAGCCGTTCGGGCGAAGGCTCGGCCTGCGCAGCTCGCGCTTGCAAGGTGATGGCGGTCAGCGGTGTTCGCAGCTCGTGCGCCACGTCAGAAGCAAATTGCCGCTCGCGCTCAGCCTGCGCCTGCAAGGTATTGACCATGGTGTTGATCGCGGACACCGTGCTGGCGAATTCGCGAAAACGGTGCTGTGTCTCCAGCCGCTGACCGGCGAAGGCATCCAGCGCGGTCACTTCGTCCGACAGCTGGTCCAGCGGTCGCAGTCCGCGTCGGATGGTCCACCACAGCACCAGCGCCACCAGCGGCAACAGGATCAGAGCAGGCGAGGCCAGATGCTCGGCGATGTCATGGGCCAGCACATAGCGTTTTTTCAGGTCCAGCAAGGCGACCACGCGGCGCTCCCGTCCCTGTGCTCTGTAGGTTTCAACATAGGCCCGCCAGTTGTGCGCCTCACCTTTGGCGTCTTGAAGGACCAAGGTCACCAGCCCTTTGTCGGGCAGACTGGCCATGTCCAGTCCCGAGGCCAGCTGGTCGCTGTCGGTGACCAGCCGACCGCTGTCCCAGACCATGATCGCCACATCCTGCGCGTATTCGTGCACGTCCTCGCGCGGGACTGGCAGGTCGCCCGAGGCGTCTCGCTCGCTCCATGCGGCCGCGCCCATCCAGAGCTGGGCCACCGCCACCAGGTGACCGTCCGTGAATTTGCGAGTCTCCCGCAGGCTTGTGTTCCACCCCACCGCCACCAGGACCAACCAGACAGCCAGCTGCGCGCCCAGGGTCCACAGCAGCAGGTGGCGCCACAGCGTGCGGCGGGTGTGGACATCGCCCTGTTTCATGCGCTCCCGATCGCACCGCG
>JBIIQD010000266.1:0-4524 GCA_044342265.1 Hydrogenophaga sp.
TGTGGCCATCGGTGCGCAAGGGCAGGTGCCTCGGGGTGGCGACTATCTCCTGCCTCGCCGAACCATCTTTGACTACCAATACCGTTGGCCCACGCCGCTGCACCAGGTGCATCTCTTGGTCTTTGATAAAACGGATTTGAGACTTGACATTCAACATTCGCCAGGCGATGGCAATGCGTACCCGCTGCCTAGCACCACCACCCCTGGTCTCCTGATCAAATGACACCTTGCGTTTTTGCAAGCTTCGGAGACCTGGTCACTCAGCGGCGCACGGCATGCAGGTGCCCCGGATGGCCCGGGGCGCCACGCCGCTCGAAGGTGAAGTTGTCCGGGTCGCTGACGAACGGTGCGATGAAGTCGCGGGGACTGACGGACGGATCGAGTTCTATGCCTAGCATCGATCTGGCTGTCTCTGGGTCGTACTGAAACAATGAGATCGAGTCGAAACGCACGCCTTCCAAGTAGGCTCGAAACCCGTATTCAAAGTTGTCGTCGCCCACGTAGGCGCGGGCCACTTTTCCAGTCCATTCGACTGTGTAGCTGCCATCGGGTTGTCGCGAATGCAAGTGGATGCGGTGGTCTGCGGCCGCGTCATGACCCAGGACATAAATGCCGAAAGCAGCGACCGTGTGAAAGTCCTCCATGTCCCCAATCGGAAGAGGATCGGCGGTGAAGCTGTAGGACTCCTGGTCAAAGACGAAAGGCACGGTGCCGTCGGACACGCCGATTCCCGGCAGATCGCTCGTTTCGCTCGACGAGAGACGGCAGGTGTGGAAATTGTTCCACACGGTTTTTGATGTCCAGTCGGTCGGCCCGCTGTCAAAGCGGTCGGTGCCGTCCTCTTCGTCGTAGCGCTCGGTGATCAGCTCGAAGTCCAGCGCCAGCGCGCGCCGCTTTCCGAGCATGTCGGGATTCCAGCTGCCGCGATCAAGGTCGATGTGTGCGCCGAACCGGAAGGACGCGATCCGGTGACCCCCCGGCCAGGGGTTGCCCTCAAACCAGATGCGCCCCTGTGGATTGGACAGGTTGTCACTCATGCAGCAAAGTCTCCTTGATCGGGGCAGCGTCGGGCATTTGGGGCGACCGACAGAGGGTTGGCGGGTTCACAGCCACATTTTCTGCGGGCTCGACGCTGATGATGACAGCCAAGGCTGCAGCAGTGTGCCAGGGAATATGCTTCCAGGCTTGAAGAAACAGCCAATGCTGATCGTTGCGCACAGGAAGCTGACAGGCGGACCTCTGAAAGTCAAACCATGGAACACCCCGAAGATGCACCTTTTGTACCGCAGCGGCACACAGCGCTGGGCGCCGATGCGGCGCCAGGGATGCAAGCGTTGGACGAGTCGGTCGTCAACCGCCTCCTCGACCTTGAGCGGGAGCTGCTCCTGGAAACAAGTTCGCGTCGCGCCATGGCCGCAACCTTGCCGGGACTCTGCGCGCAAGCTACTGCGCACCTGGCCGAACACCTGGCCTGGCTGCTCGAACGGGAGCCCGATGCGCTGACCGCACTGAGCCTGTACCGCGCTGTGCTCGCGACGCACCCCATGGACTGGACGATCTGGGCCTGGAAAGACCAGGTGCTGCGCACAACCCCTTTTCCCCTCTTGCGGTCGGCGCTGCTGGCGGACCTCCTGGCCAAAGCGGAGCTCGATCTGGAGAGCGAAGACGGTCAGGCCCTCCTGGCGCTGCTGGACATGGGCGATCCAGAGCACCGCGCCCAGGTGGCGGAACACCGCTGGATGGTCAGCGACCCGTCCAAGTGCAACGTGAGCGACCTCGTCGCCATGCTGCAGCCGAGCGCGAGCATGCCGGAAAAACTGGCTGCCGTGCGGGTGATGCATTTCATGAACGAACCCGATCTGGACGCTCAGGGCGTGCCGGCTTTGCGGGCGCTGTTTCGGGTCGAACAGCACCCCGGGCTCAGCCTGCGGCTGGCCGAAACGATCGTGAAAAAACACGGGTACAAGGTGAATCTGGAGCTGCTGGCGTTCCTGATCCGCGCGCGCCTCGGGGACGGTGTCGCGGCGGCAGAACAGGCGCTGGGGTCGCATCTCTTCGGTTCCGAGGGCTATTTGCTCGACAACTTCACTTGCCTGGGCGAGGAGCGAAGTGTTCACCTGGCCACAGCGCTGCTCGCCCGGTTCTCCGCCTCGCACCTGCCGGAAAGCGCGTCGGCCGTGGCGCAGGCGCTGACGGACATTTCTGTGGACATCGGCTCGCCGCTGGCCGCTTTCGCCGCCACGGCTGCGTTGCAGGAAGCGCGGCTGCCGAGCGCCGCCGCAGGCGCCGAGCTGGTGCGCTCCGCTGCCCGCGCCAGTCCAGACCCGGTGACCCGGGCGCTGGCCATCCGGGTGCTGGGGCAGCAGCCACGGGCGCTGCTGCCGATACTGGACGACCTCAAAGCGCTTGCCGTGGCCTCAGACACGGACCCCCGCGTGCGCCGCTCCGCGTTTCATGCGCTGGTGAACCGGCACCAGTCGGCGTTGCCCACGAAGATGCGGGAGGTGATCGATCTCTGGTTTCAGTATCTGCGGGAAGCACCTTTCGAACACTTCGCAGACGCCATGCACGGATCGGACGTGGCGAAAGAGTCAGCGCATTTTGTGGCGCAGTTCAGTGCCAGTTTTGAGGCTATCGCCTCTGAGTCCGCCCGGCAGGCGGCCTTCCAGCTGATACAGGAACCCTTCGGCTTTGGCATCGCGACCGAGTTTGAAGCGCATTGGGACGGGGTGGTGGCGCTCATGTTGCGGGCACTTGATCGCGCGCGCCACGAACAGCTGCACTATTTCATCTTCTGGAACCTGCTGCACGGTGTACCGATGCCTGCCAGGGCGTCCAATATCTTTGCGACTGGCTTAAAGGCACGGCTTGAGCGCATGAAGTACCCGAAGCGCTCGCGCCAGCTGATCGAAGGCTGGCTGGCGGACCAAGGGTAGGGCGCCCCGACGCAAAGGCGATGTGCGCAATGCACCTCCACCCACTTCGGCACGGGTGGGATCACCGCCAGCAGCGCCCGCGTGTTGAGGCCATTGGATTGGCTTCAGGTGGCGGCGGTGGGCCGCGCCCTATAGAACTTCACCGGACTCTCCGGTACCGCGTTCATCACGCTGCGCTTGATCTTGCCGACCACGTGCATCTCGCAGGGCTTGCAGTCGAAGCGCAGGGTCAGTTTTTCTTTGCCGTTGATCAGCTGCATCGGCTCGGCTTTCACCGTGCCCTGCACGCCGGTCACGCCCTTGGCCTGCTTGGGGCACAGGCTCAGGCTGAAGCGCACGCAGTGTTTGGTGATCATCAGGCTCACCTCGCCTTCTTCCTCGTGGCTCTCGTAGGCTGCGGCGATCACCTTGACGCCGTGCTTCGCATAGAAGTCGCGCGCTTTTTCGTTGAACACGTTGGCCAGATACGTGAGCGTGTCTTCCGGGTAGTGCACCGGCGGATCGACCGGCTTGGCGCGTGGCAGGCGGTGCCAGGCTGCGGCGCGTGCGGCTTCCAACTGCTCCACCGCGTCGCGTCTCAGTGTGTTGAGCCGGGACGCGGGAACGAAGCGCGGGCCGGTCAGGTTCAGCGTCACGTCCAGTGGCTGAAACAGGGTGTCACCCAGGCGGGCCAGATTTTCGCGCAGCTTGGCGTCGGCCTGGCTCGGGTCCTTGGCGTCCTGCAGCGGGCCGGGCAGGGCGGCTGCACCGCTGTGGCCGTCTTCGTCGGTCACGGTGAGCCGCAAACCGTTGGCGCTTTCGTCCAGCGTCAGCCAGGCGCCGATGCGCCGCTCGGCAGACTTCTTCTCCAGCCCACGCACCCAGTCCATGTCGCGGTTGCGGTTGACCTGCACGCCCTTGCGCAGGTCCTTGAAGCCAGGCATCGGGTCTTTGGGGAAGACGCGCCAGACGCTTTTCTTGCCGGTGGCTTCAGCACGGTTGATCTGCAGGCCGACCAGCTCCTTCTGCAGGTCCAGGTAGCACAGGCCGTCGCCGTTGTGGATCACCGTCTCGGCGTCGTCGGTTTGCAGTTCGACGAAGTTGGGGCCCGTGGCGGTCACAAAGCCGATCGGGCGGCCCGGGTTCTTGGGCGTGTCGAAGGCGCCGATGTCTTCCTTGCGGCCCTGCACGAAGTAGTCGGTGAACTCGCGGTTGAAGTTCTGGTTCGGGTCGGGCTGGAAGTGGAAGGTGCACTCGCCGCTGCTGGCGCGGGCGAGTTCCGGGCGCTCTTCCAGGATCTCATCGAGCAGCACCCGGTAGTGCGCGGTGATGTTCTTGACGTAGGCCATGTCCTTGTAGCGGCCTTCGATCTTGAAGCTGCGCACACCGGCGTCGATGATCTCGCGCAGGTTGTTGCTCTGGTTGTTGTCTTTCATGGAGAGGACATGCTTGTCGTGCGCGACGATGCGGCCCTGGCTGTCCTTCACTTCGTACGGCAGGCGGCAGGCCTGCGAGCAGTCGCCGCGGTTGGCACTGCGCCCGGTGTGGGCGTGGCTGATGAAACACTGGCCGCTGTAGGCCACGCAGAGCGCGCCGTGGACGAAGAATT
>JBIIQD010000267.1:0-4523 GCA_044342265.1 Hydrogenophaga sp.
TGCATGACCATCTTGAAATGCAGACAAGCCGGGGCACCCTGAGGCTGCACGATCCGCGCCGGTTTGGTGCCGTGGTGTATGTGGATTCCCTGGAAGATCCCCGGGCGCGCAAACTTTTGGACAGCCTGGGGGTTGAACCCCTGGAGGGCCAGTTTGTTGCCGCGGCTTTTCATCAGGGCCTGCGCTTGCGCCGGGCCAGCGTCAAGCAGGTCCTTCTGTCCGGGACACTGGTGGTTGGCGTGGGCAACATTTACGCCTCTGAGGCTTTGTTCATGGCCGGCATTCGGCCAACTGTGCGGGCAGACCGGCTGAGCGCGGTCAGGGCGACCCGGCTGCACGCTTCGGTCATCGCCGTGCTCCAGCGGGCCCTGGCCATGGGCGGCAGCACCCTTCGCGATTTCTCGGCGACCGACGGTCAAAGCGGGTACTTCCAGATGGATGCGATGGTCTACGGGCGGGATGGCCAAGCCTGCCGGATCTGTGGCACGCCCATCCGTCTGTTGCGCCAGGGGCAACGGTCCAGCTATTTCTGCCCCCATTGCCAGAAGGCCTGAAGCGGCGGGGTGGGCGATGCTATATTGGCTGAATTCACTCCTTCTTGGCCCATGAGCTTCAATCAGGAACTCGACGATCACGGCGCCTGGCGCAAGCAGTTTGCGCTGAGGCTCAAATTGATGTCCGAATGGCTTCGCGAGCACGAGTTGCTCGAGGCCGGCGTGCGCGAGCGCTTGGACCAGTTGCTGGCGAAAGTCCGCAACGACAAGATCATGGTGGCTTTTGTGGCCGAGTTCTCGCGCGGCAAGTCCGAGCTGATCAATGCCATGTTCTTTGCCGGCTATGGCCGCCGGATCATGCCGGCCAGCGCTGGCCGAACCACGATGTGTCCCACCGAGCTGGGTTACGACGCCGAGATTCCTCCTTGCCTGAGACTTCTGCCTATCGAAACTCGCTTGCAGTCCAAATCGCTGCTGGACTGGCGCAATGCGCCTGAAAAGTGGGAACGGTTAGAGCTCGATGTCAACGACCCCCAGCAGTTGGCGCGTGCCATTCAAAAGGTGGCTGAGGTTCGCCGGGTGAACCGCTCCGAGGCTGCCGCACTCGGTTTCTGGAACGACGAATTGCCCGACGACAACCCGATGGTGGGGTCAGACGGGCTGATTGAAGTGCCGAAATGGCGCCATGCTCTGATCAACATGGCGCATCCGCTGCTTAAGCAGGGATTGGTGATCCTGGATACGCCGGGCTTGAACGCGATTGGTGCGGAGCCTGAGCTGACCGTGAGCCTGTTGCCTCAGGCGCATGCGGTGGTGTTCATTCTCGCGGCTGATACTGGCGTGACCAAATCGGACCTTGCCATCTGGCGCCAGCACGTGGCGGGGCTGGCGGACGGACAGGCTTCCCGCCTGGTGGTTCTGAACAAGATCGACACCATGTGGGATGCGCTCAGCACGCCGGAGCAGGTGCAGTTGCAGATCGCTGCCCAGCGCACCGACTCGGCAGATGTGCTGGGCCTGTCTCCGATGCAGGTGATCCCTGTTTCTGCCCAAAAAGGCTTGTTGGCGAAAGTGGGACGCGACGATCGGTTGCTGGCGGCCAGCAACCTGATGGAGCTTGAAACCGCGCTGGGAGTGGACCTGCTGGGTCAGCGACGCAAGATCCTTGCGGCCGCCGTAGAGCAGGCGGTTCATGCGCTGCGACAGGAAACGGGTCAGCTTTTGCACACCCGAGCGCGCGACCTGGTTGAGCAAGTTCAGGAACTCGAAGGGCTCAGGGGGAAAAACGCGAGCGTGATCAAGCAGATGCGGCTTCGCATCGAACAGGAGCAGGCCGAGTTCGATGCCAGTGGAGCCAAGATCCAGGCGGTGCGTTCGGTGCATCTGCGTTTGCTCAAGGACCTGTTTGCCTTGCTGGGGCATTCCCAGCTCAAGGTCCGGGTGACCGAGCTGGCGCGCGCGCTCAAGCAGCCCGGCATCAAGTTGGGCGTGCGCCGTGCCTACGGCAACACCTTCGACCATTTGCGCGCCGACGTGCAGCGCTCTGATCAACTGGCCACTGATATCCAGTCGATGCTGGAGGGGAGTTTCAAAGGTCTGAATGCCGAGTACGGCTTCTCTTTGCAGCCGCCGACGCCGCCGCAGTTGCAGCAGTACCTCAAGGACCTGGAGCTGATCGAGAAGAGTCATTTGCATTACCTCAGCCTGGGCAATGCACTGCGATTGGCCCAACCTGAATTCGGTGAACGCCTGGCTCGCGCTCTGATGAGTCGGTTGCGGGTGGTGTACGACACGGCGGTCAACGCCATTGAGCTGTGGAACAAGTCAGCGGCGGCGCAGCTTGACGCGCAGTTGCGAGAACGTCGCCGCAACTTCGGACGGCGCATCGAGGCGGTGTCTCGCATTCAGCAGGCCGCCAGCGGCCTGGACGAGCGGATTCGCGAGCTGCAATCGCAACAGACCGAGTTGCATCTGATAGACGCCAAGCTCGCGGAACTGACCGAACAACTGCTCACACCGGCCGACGCACTGCAGACAGAAGCCGTCGAGGCATGAGCTTGAGCGTTGAGGGCCTTGCCCGGTTCGCGCCGGCCCTTATCCTTTGGCAAAGAGAGCATGGTCGTCACGAGTTGCCCTGGCAGGGCACACGAGATCCTTATCAGGTGTGGCTGTCGGAAGTCATGCTGCAACAGACCCAGGTGTCGACCGTGCTCGGTTACTACGGACGTTTCCTGCTGCGTTTTCCGGATGTTCGGGCCCTTGCGGCTGGCTCGGAAGACGAGCTGATGGCCTTGTGGAGCGGCCTGGGCTACTACAGCCGGGCGCGCAATCTGTATCGTTGTGCACATGCTGTGGTGGCGGACCATGGCGGTGCCTTTCCTTCTACCGCCGCCGAGCTGGAACGCTTGCCAGGCATAGGAGCCTCCACTGCCGCCGCCATTGCCGCTTTTTGTTTTGGCGAGCGGGTGTCGATCGTGGATGGCAACGTGCGGCGCGTGCTCGGTCGTCTGCTGGCGTTTGAAGGTGACCTGGCAACGTCGGGAGCTCAGCGCGAGATGTATCGTCTTGCGCAGGCGCTGCTACCAAAAAACCCGTCTGCCCAGGACATGGCCACATATACCCAGGGACTGATGGACCTGGGTGCAGGCTTGTGTACCCGAAGCCGACCGAAGTGCACGCTGTGCCCGGTGGCGGCCTTGTGCAAAGCACATGACATGGGCGCAGAAGACCGCTTCCCCGTGAAGACGCGTCGGTTGACCCGTCGCCATGAAACCTGGTGGTTGCTGGTGCTGCGCGCCCAGGCTCGCGCGGTGCAGCCCAGTGTCTGGCTGGAACGACGGCCTGCACGCGGCATATGGGCTGGTCTGTACAGTGTGCCAGTCTTCGCCAGCGAGCCCGAAGCCATGGCTGCGCTGGGTGATTTGAGAGGCTCGGTTCAGGTGTTGCCTGCTGTGCCACATGCGCTCACACATCGCGAGTTGCGGCTGCACCCCCTGCTGATCGATGGCTTGTCGGTCAGCCGTTCGTTTGCGGACACACAGCAGGGGGCATGGGTGTCGTTGAGCGACTTGCCTTCCTTTGGGTTGCCCGCGCCAGTGCGCAGCTTGCTCCAGCGATTACCTGATTGAGGTTTTGCTGAAGGCAGACGGCTAGGATGGCGCCGCCCGGGCAGACACTGGTTGGCTGTCGAGTTCACGGTGGCGCAAGCGAGTGGCCCAGGCGCTCGAAAAGGCTTTGGCCAAGCGCTCGACCAAGAAGACCGAGCGGTGCTGGCCGCCGGTGCAGCCTACCGCGACCGTGACGTAGCTGCGGTGGTCGTTGAGCATGTGTGGCAACCAATGGCGCATGAACCCTTCAATGTGCTGCTCCATTTGCACGACTTCTGACTGACTGGCCAGGAAATCCGCGACGGGCCGATCCCGCCCCGTCAACGCACGCAGCGCGGGCTCGTAGTGGGGGTTGGGCAGCATGCGCACGTCGAACACGAAGTCTGCATCCATCGGGATGCCACGCTTGAAGGCAAAAGACTCAAACACCAGCGTCAGGGATGCCTGCTGTGCGCCGAGCACCTCTTTGATCTGGCTGCGCAACTGGGCTGCGCGCATCAGGCTGGTGTCCAGGACCAGGGCCTGATCCCTCAGATCGGACAGAAGCTCGCGTTCATGTTCGATGGCATCGGTCAGGGCGCGGTGTTGGTCATTGGCAGACTTGAGCGACAGTGGGTGGCGCCGACGGGTCTCGGAGAACCGCCGCACCAGGGTGTCGGTGGTGGCGTCCAGGAACACAGTGGTCAGGTGGATTTCCTGTCCAGCCTTATGCCGAATGTTCAACAGCCGCGCCGGCAGGCCAGGCAGCGAAGCAGCGCTGCGCACGTCCATCGCAATGGCCACCTTGCTGGCCCGGTGGCTCTGCTCCAGGGCGATGAAAGAGGCAAGCAGCTCTGGCGGCAGGTTGTCCACGCAGTAGTAGCCCAGGTCTTCCAGAGCGGTCAGGGCAATTGACTTGCCGGAGCCCGACATGCCGGTGATC
>JBIIQD010000268.1:0-4511 GCA_044342265.1 Hydrogenophaga sp.
CTGGGTTTCGACTGAGTCCAACACGCGATCCATTTCAACCCCAGCTGAAGCCATGACCACCCGCACCTACATCACCCGCCGAGGCGAGCTCGAAACGTATTTCGACCGCACCGCGGCCGACGCCTGGTCCCGGTTGACATCCACCGCGCCCGTCGGTCGCGTTCGCGCCACCGTGCGGGCTGGGCGCGACCGCATGCGCAACACCTTGTTGTCCTGGTTGCCGCAGGACCTGCGGGGTCAGCGCATCCTGGACGCCGGATGCGGCACCGGCGCGCTGGCGGTGGAGGCCGCCCGGCGCGGCGCCCATGTGGTGGCCATCGACCTCTCGCCCACCTTGGTCGATCTGGCCCGCGAGCGCCTGCCCGAAGCGCTGGTCAGCTCGCCCGGCTGGGGATCGATCGACTTCCGCAGTGGCGACATGCTCGACCCCAGCCTCGGGGCGTTCGACCACGTGGTGGCGATGGACTCGCTGATCCATTACCGGGACACCGACATCGTGTCCGCGCTGTCGCGCCTGTCCGCACGCACCCGCCAATCGATGGTCTTCACCGCCGCACCGCGCACGCCAGCCACGATGCTGATGCTGGGCATCGGGCGCCTGTTTCCCAAGGGGGATCGCTCGCCGGCCATCGAACCGGTGTCGCCACAGGTGCTGCACCGGCTGATGGCCGAAGACCCGGCTTTTGCAGGCTGGACCCCTGGTCGCTTTGAGCTGGTGACGGGCGGCTTCTACAAGAGCCAGGCCCTGGAGTGGAGGCGGACATGACGGCCAGACTCATCGGCAAGATGGCGCGGTCCCTGCCCGCGGAATGGCTGCCGTTTGCCGACGTGGCCAGCGCCGGTTTGCCGATGTCGCGCCTGCTGCGCCTGTCGCTGTTCAAGGTGACGATGGGCATGACCACGGCGTTGATGGTGGGCACCCTGAACCGCGTGATGATTGTCGAGCTGGGCGTGGCCGCCTGGCTGGTGTCGCTGATGGTCGCGCTGCCGATGCTGGTGGCGCCGTTTCGCGCGGTCACCGGCTACCAGTCCGACACCCACCGCTCGGCCTTTGGCTGGCGGCGCGTGCCGTTCATGTGGGGCGGCACGCTGGTGCAGTTCTTCGGCCTGGCCGTGATGCCGTTTGCCCTGCTGGTGATGTCGGGCGGCAATGCCGTGGCGGTGCCCGATTGGTTCGGTCCGGCTGCGGCCGCTGTCTCCTTCCTGATGGTGGGCGCCGGGCTGCAGACCTCGCAGACGGCCGGGCTCGCATTGGCCACCGACCAGGCCAGCGAAGAGACCCGACCGCGCGTGGTGGCGCTGATGTACATCATGCTGTTGCTCGGCGCGGTGGGTGGCAGTCTGGTCTTCAGCTTCCTGCTGGCCGAGTTTTCGCCGCAGCGACTGGTCCAGACCGTGCAGGGGTTTGCGCTGGTCGTGCTCGCGCTCAACTGCGTCGCGCTGTGGAAGCAGGAGCCCCGCGATCCTGTGCGGGCCGCGGCCATGAAGAAGCAGGCACCCGCAGCGCCATTCCTGACCGCGTGGCGTCAGTTCATCACCCACCAGCGGGCGCGCCGCTTCCTGTGGGCCACCGGCCTGGGCACGATGGCGTTCCAGATGCAGGACATCATCCTGGAGCCCTATGGCGGCGAAATCCTGCATCTGAGCGTCGGGGCCACCAGCGCACTCACGGCCCTGATGTCTGGCGGCGCACTCGTGGGCTTCGTGCTGGCAGGCCGCCAGCTGGCTCGTGGCGTCGACCCGATGCGCCTGGCGGCTTACGGCGCCTTGGCCGGTTTGCCCGCGTTTTCGGCGGTGATTTTTGCGGCGCCGCTCGATGCCGCCTGGTTGTTCCGCTCAGGCGCCTGGGGCATCGGCTTTGGCGGCGGGCTGTTCGCGGTGGGCACCTTGTCGGCTGCCATGCGCATGGAAGAGGGGCGCTACATCGGCATGGCGCTGGGCGCCTGGGGCGCTGTGCAGGCCGCGGGTGCCGGCCTGTCCACATTCTTCGGCGGTGGCCTGCGCGACCTCGTCTCGACCCTCGCGAACCAGGGCGCTCTGGGCCCGGCGCTGGCCAACCCGGTCACGGGGTACAGCTTTGTGTACCACCTCGAACTGTTGCTGTTGTTCCTGACGCTGGTGGCCATCGGTCCTCTGGTGGGCCGGCGTTCACAACCCCTGACTACCCCTCGCAAGTTCGGCCTGGCCGAATTCCCAAGTTAGACCTTTTTCAATTGATTCCCCGACCTGCACCCTAGAAAGGAGCGTTCCCCATGGAATTCGGCGCCATCACCGGATATGTCGACCTGGCACAGATTCTTCTGTATGTGTTCTGGTTGTTTTTTGCCGGTTTGATTTACTACCTCGTCCGAGAAGGTCACCGAGAGGGCTATCCGATGCAAACCGACGGGCTCAGCCTGGAGGTCAAGGGCTGGCCTGTGCCATCCCCCAAGACCTTCAAGACCGAGCATGGCGATGTGGTCGTGCCCGACCTCCAACGCGGTGAACCCGACTACGCCGCTGCCGGGACCTTCGCGTCGCCGGGTTCGCCGATCGAGCCGACAGGGAATCCGCTGCTGGCTGGTGTGGGCGCAGGCGCCTGGTCCAACCGCGCCGACGTGCCCGACATGATGCACGCCGGCGGACCCAAGATCGTGCCGCTTCGTGCCGCTAAGGCCTACAGCATCAGCAGCAACGACACCGACCCGCGCGGCCTCGATGTGATCGCTGGCGACTTCAAGAGCGCCGGCAAGGTGGTGGACGTCTGGCTCGACCAGGCCGAGATGCTGTTCCGCTTCCTGGAGGTGGAAACACCCACCGCGAGCGGGCCGCGTCGCGTGCTGGTGCCGATCCCGTTCACGCGCATCAGCAGTGCCAGCGTTCAGGTGTTGTCTGTCTTCTCCCACCAGTTCGCCGATGTGCCGGGTCTGAAGAACCCGGACCAGGTGACCTTCCTGGAAGAGGAGCGCATCAGTGCCTACTTTGGCGCGGGCACCTTGTACGCCGAGCCCAGCCGGGGCGACCCCTGGATCTGAGCGCCGGAAGAACGTCTTGACGCTCATCGCCTGACACCCGTTCCCCCATCTCACCAGAGAGCACACCATGCCGATCGAAAGCCACGGCCACGAACACGAGTTTGAACCGCAGTACGGCCTGCCCGAACTGTTGCCGGCCAACGAAAAAATCCTCTGGCAGGGGTCGCCCGACTTCCGGGCGGTGGCGCTGCGCATCTTCCACCTGCGCAAGGTGGCGGTGTACTTCGCGCTGATGCTGGCCTGGAACGTTTCCAGCACCATGGGCGATGGCGGCTCGTTCGTCGATGGCCTGAAGTCGATCGCGCTGCTGGGCTTCCTGTCGGTGATGGGTTTCGCCGCGCTCACCGGCCTGGCCTGGGCCACCGCGCGCACGGCGGTCTACACGCTCACCGACAAGCGCATCGTCATGCGGATCGGCATCGCCCTCACGCTGACCTTCAACCTGCCGCTGCGCCTCGTGAAGTCGGCCAGCCTGCGCCAGCACAAGGACGGCTGTGGCGACATCCTCATTGCCATGGGCGGCGAGGACCACATCGCCTGGCTGCACCTGTGGCCGCATGTGCGCCCCTGGGTGCTGGCCCGGCCAGAGCCGATGTTGCGCGCGGTGCCGAATGCCGAACATGTGGCAGCGATGTTGTCCCAGGCCTGGTTTGCCACCACGGGCGCGGCGGTGGTCGCAAACAACCCCGCCACTGGCGTGACTCCGGTCCCGGAATCCGCATCCGGTGCGTCTGGCCAGCGCTGGCAAGTCAGCCCCACCTGAACGCCCACCGGGCCAACGCACCATGCACAACGCCGCTCAAGCCACACAAAACCGCCTGTCCTCCACAGGCCAACCGCTGGCGCCCGACAGCTTCCCGCGCTGGGTGCTGCTGTGTGCGGGCGGTGTCATCGCTTTCTCCCTGATCAGCGTCGGTCTGGTGCGCATCACCGGCAATGGCCCCGACCAGAAACCGCAGCCCGGGACCATGGAGCGCGCTCTGCGCTTTGTAGACCAGCCCGATGGGGGCATTGCGGTCATCGACGGCCGCACCGGCGAGCTGGTGCGCTCGTTCCAGGGCGAGCAGGGCTTCTTGCGTGGCACCTTGCGCGCGCTCGCGCGTGAGCGCAAATCGCGTGGCCTGGGCTCGGAGCAGCCTTTTCAACTGATCGCCCGCACCGATGGCGGGCTGACCCTGTTCGATCCCGTGACCCAGCAGCGGGTGGATCTGGAATCTTTCGGGCCGACGAACGCCGGCGCCTTTGCACCCTTGCTCACCGCGGGCCCTGCGCCCAACGCTGTGCCCCATCCCGCCAAGCCCTGAACTTGAAGGACAACGTCATGCAAGCCGCTCACACCGCCACCGCCGCCGCAGGCCACGCGCCCTCCATTGAGGGCATCCACAGCTCGGACGATGCCGCGCGCAAGGCCAAGTCCGAATCGCTGCTGAGCCCGCGCTTCTACACCACCGACTTCAAGGCCATGGACGCGATCGATGTCTCGCCCTTGCGCGCCGA
>JBIIQD010000269.1:0-4510 GCA_044342265.1 Hydrogenophaga sp.
GGTTATTTCAAGGCGGTCTACCTGGGCGCCATCGCACTCATCGCACTGGTGCAGCTGGGTTTCTTGCTGAGCCTGCAAACTCCCTCGCTGTGGCTATTGGCTGCGCTGTTGTGCCTGTACTTTGTGGGTTTCAATGCACAAGAGGCGAGCCAGCCCAGCCTCGCCTCGCGCCTGGCCGAGCCGCATCAGCGCGGGGCAGCGCTGGGTGTGTACAACACGCTCATGTCGCTGGGCATCTTCGCGGGCGGCACGCTGGGCGGTCTCGTGGCTCGCCATTGGGGCAGCGCCGGCATCTTCAGCCTGAGCGCAGGGCTGATGCTGTTGTGGCTGGTATTGGCCTGGCCCATGCAGGCACGTTCGCCTTCAGTCCGGGGTTGAGCTCCAGCGTGGTGCTGATCAAGCGGATCAGCGGCAGATGGCGCATTGGAAGGGGCGAGCAATTGCGGCACAATGGTTGACCGTTTTGCGGCCCGGGCTCCCGGTCGCCGCCTGCAAACCCCCCTCAGGGCACACCACACATGGCATCCGTCAACAAAGTCATCCTCGTCGGCAATTGCGGCCGCGACCCCGAAATTCGCTACCTGCCATCAGGAGGCGCCGTGGCGAACATCAGCATCGCCACCACCAGCCGGCGCAAGGACCGGACGTCTGGCGAGTTCATCGAAGAAACCCAGTGGCACCGCGTCACTTTCTTCGAGCGCCTGGCCGAAATCGTCGGCGAATACGTCAAGAAGGGCACCCCCATCTACGTGGAAGGCCGTCTGAGCTACCGCAAGTACACCGACAAGGATGGCATCGAGAAAAGCGCGACGGACATCGTTGCCAGTGAAATGCAGCTGCTGGGCGGTCGCCAGGGCATGGGCGGCCCCGGCGCTGACGAAGGCGCCGGCGGGGCTGGGTACAGCCGTCCTGCGGCGGCCCCACGCGCTGCCGCCCCGGCGGCCCGCCCTGCCTCGGCGCCCGCTGCGGCCAAGCCAGCCAGCGGTTTTGATGATATGGACGACGACATTCCTTTCTGATACCGTGACACATCCCTGATGCCACGCCATTCCTCCCGGGCGTGGCCTTACAGACCCGCCAGGCGCAAGCCCGGCGGGTTCTCTTTTTTTGCATCACGTGAAGGCGCCCTGCCGCCGGGCATAACAGCGCTGTTTCGGCACAATAGGGCATGGAATCCTCACCTCCTTTGCTGCCGCCCAACGATCCTCAACGCACGCTGCTGCACAACGAGGTGCACGCCCGTCCGCCGGCGCACATTCAGCTGCCAGCGCTGGTGACCTATGTGGCGCTGGCCAACGACGGCGTGACCAGGGATCAGGAGTGCGCCCACCTGCAACTGCTGCCGGGGCAAAGCGGGTTGCGCACCAGCGATCTGAGCGGCAATTTTTTGCCGCTGCGCCTGTCGGGATACACCCTCAAGTGGGAGCGCCACACGGAGTTCACGCGCTATTCCATCGTGCAGCCGCTGCCCGAAGGCGTGGGGCTCGGTGCCAGTGACCCCGACCTGTCGGGTCCACTGATCACGCCGCCAGGCTGGCTGGCCAGTATTCCGGGGCGCACCGTCGCCGCGGTCCAGCTGGTGATGGTCGAAGGCGCGATCGATCCACCTGAGGCCGCACTGGCGCAGGCGCGCCATTGGCTTGGGGACCCGATGGTGGTGGCGTCGCTGCTGGGAAACCAGGGCCACTCGATAGCGGTCACCGACCTCTGGCTGCGCTCTGACGGCTTTGAACGCATGTTGGTCATTGCGCCGCCTGGCACTTCGGACACGCGGGCTGGCCGCATTGCTGCTCGGTTGCTGGAGGTCGAAACCTACCGGCTGATGGCGCTGCGGGGCCTGCCGACGTCCAAGGCGCTCGGGCCGCTGTTGGCGAGCAGCGAAAGCGCGCTGGCGGACATCACCGCGCAGCTGGAAAACGAGAGCAGCACGGACCACTCCTTGCTGAGCACGCTGATTGGTCTGGCCGCGGGTGTCGAGCGGGCCACTGCCGAACACAGTTACCGCTTCTCCGCCACACGCGCTTACGACGCGCTGGTGCGCGAGCGCATCGCCGAACTGCGTGAGCAGCCGATTCCGGGCACCCAGACCCTGGGTGAGTTCATGCAGCGCCGGCTGTCACCGGCCATGGCAACGGTACAGGCGACGGCACAGCGCCTGGCTTCGCTCTCGGATCGCGTCACGCGCACCAGCGCTTTGCTGCGAACGCGCGTCGATATCGCGACCGAAGACCAGAACCAGCAGCTGCTGGCCAAGCTGACCAAAGGGCAGGAGCTGCAGCTCAGGCTGCAAAGCACGGTGGAGGGCCTGTCGATCGCGGCCATCTCGTACTACGTGATCAGCCTGATCTTTTACCTGGGCAAGGCAGGCAAGGAAGCGGGGCTGCCCATCAAGCCTGAACTGCTGGCTGGCGCCATGGTGCCGTTGGTGTTGTGGGTGGTCTGGCGCACGATCCGAAGGATCCACGAGAAGCTGCGCGCCGAGCATTGAGACGCCAGCCTTGCTGTTGCTGGGGGCTCAACGGCACCCGTTGTGCAGCTTCCACATCGCTTCGTGGCCAATGGCCTTGGCAAAGGCCGGCACCTGGCAGCGCTCCGCTTGGGCAGCGGACGTAGCTCTTGCAGCGGGTTTGATCCCCATCTCTTCCAGCGTGGCCATGTCATCAAAACCTCCCATGGGCCCGGTCTTGTCCACCCAGCCCTTGGCTGCTACGAACACGCCCACAAACACCAGCAACACCGCCACCTGCGGCAGGGCCATGCCCCAGCCTCTTTGCGCTGGCACTTCGCACACGCCGCCGGGACACAACTGGGCCTGTTCCTTGTTGAACAGGTTGTAGAGCTTGCAGCCCAGGCAGATGCCAAAGGCGGTCTCGAAAAACATCAAGATCAAGCAACTGCCGCAAATCAACATGTTCAGCGGACCCATGTAGCGGTTGAAGACCATCAGGTAGAGCATGGTCAGGCCCATCAGCAGTCCCAGGCCCCAGGCAAAGCGTTTCTGGGGTGCCCCCACCCATTCGGGCGTCTGGCGGCGCACGATCCAGCCGCCGACGATCATGCTCGGTGCCCAGCGCGGGCTCACCATGCGCAGTGCCATGTCGATCAAAAACACAATGATGAACAACCGGGTGGCCTGGAAGTTGCCCAACAGCATGGCGTTCATGAACGAGACCACGGCCGGGAAAAACAGCAGACCGGCGGCGGCGCGCACGGCGCGCTCGTTGACCACACGGACCGGGTAGCCCTCGATGGTTTCGCCAAACTGGAATGGGTTCATATTCGTTGTACGCTTATATATTCATGAAGAGTTTTACCATGTTCTTGTGTTCTTGGTGAAAGGGCCAACACATGGTGGCCTTCGCTCGGTCCCTGGGCGAAGACGCCCAGACCTGAGCCTCCTCAAATCTGTGCCGCGGGATCGGGCTGGTGCTGATCGAGTGCGTTGATCGCCTGGTGGTGCGTGAGGAACACCCGGCCTGTGAGCTGTTGCAGCAGCTCGCTGCGCTGCAGCCGGTCCATCACCGGACCTTTCACCTCGCTCAGGTGCAACTGCACGCCTGTGTCCCGCAAGCGCTGGTTGATGGTCAGCAGGCTTTCCAGTGCGCTGGCGTCGATGTCGTTCACCGCCGTGCATTGCAGCACCACATGGCGCGCGTCAGGGTGGCTGGCCAGCTCGGCGCTGAAGCGGTCTTCCAGGTAGCGCGCGTTGGCAAAGAACAGGTTCTCGTCCACCCTAAGGCTCAGTATGTGCGCAAACGTGATGACGTCGTGGCGCAGGACGTTGCGGTAGTGCTCTGTGCCCGGTACGTTGCCGACCACAGCAATGTGCGGGCGGCTGCTGCGCCAGATGTAGAGCGTGAGCGAGGCGATCACACCCACCGTGAGGCCGCTGACCAGATCCACCAGCAGGGTCACGCCAAACGTCAGCGCCTGGGCCGCGAAGTCGGCGCGCGAATAGCGCCAGGTGCGCGCAAAGCTGCCGAAATCCATCAGACTGCCCAGGGCCATCAGGATCGTGGCCGCGAGCACAGCCAGCGGTAGGTGGTACAGCCAGGGCGTGAAGAACAGCGCCGTGATCCCCAACAACAAGGCGGTCAGCAGCGAGCTTGCCGGCGTGCGTGCGCCCGCTTCATTTTGCACCGCGCTGCGCGAGAAGCTAGAGCCCACGGCGTGCGCGCCGCTCAGCCCGGCAACGATGTTGGCCGCGCCCATGGCGCGCATTTCGGCGTCGCCGTTCACCTGTTCGCGCCGTTTGGCAGCAAACCCCTGAGCGATCGAGATTTGTTCCACAAATGTGAGCATGGCGATCAGCAGCGCTGGCAACAGCAGCGCTTGCACGGTGGCCGGCGCAACGCCCAGCAGCGGACCCAGTGAGAAGGGTGGCAGCCCGCTGGGCACGCTGCCCACCACCTCAAGGCCCTGCGAGGCCCAGCCCAGTGCCTGGGTCAGCGCGATGAAACCCACCATGATCAGCAGCGGCGCGGCTTTGGATGCAAGATCTGCGCTGCCT
>JBIIQD010000270.1:0-4494 GCA_044342265.1 Hydrogenophaga sp.
GGCAGGATGAACAGCGCACCGATCACCAGCCCCGCCATCGACGCGGGCAGCCACTGCAGCTGGATCTGGTAGGTCACCATCACGGTGAAGGCGAACTTGAAGACGTTGTCGTTGCCGGCGCCCAGGAACTGCACCCAGAAGAAGGGGCCGAAGCGGCGCTGGGTGAGCAGGGCGAACTGGTTGCTGTGGGCGGCGTGAGCATCACCGCCTGAGGTCATCGCGGCTTGCGGGTTGGACATGGGGGTCTCCTCCTGGTGTGTGGGTTCACGCGGCGTGGCCTGCCGCATTCTGCCGCAGGGTGGAACGGTGATTGGTCGGGCAAAGCGCAGCGATCACTGGCCAGGCGGCAAGGGCGGCGGCCATGTGCTTGAGACTGTGACCGGAGACTGTTTCGCCGCTGAGATGAAACACAAAGTCATCTCCCGACTCCAGCAGCTTGGCCAGCGCATAAAGACCAATCAGCGAGCCCAGGCGCACCCCTATGGCTCCAACGGCAGGCTGGCGCAGCGCCAGCCAGACGATGAGTGTCATGCCGCCAAACTGCACCACGGCCCAGGGCAGCACGTTGTCGGCCCACAAGGGCAGTCCCGCCGACAGCACAGCCAGAGGCAACACAACTTGTAGCGTCTGGCGCGAGGACGCTTGACCCACGCGCTCGCCGACCGCCAGCGCCATGGCACCCGCAAAGGTCACGGCCATGCCCAGCCGGTCCCAGACCAGACCTGCAGCATCGGGCGCCCAGTGGTACCAGGCAGAGCCCAAGCCAGTCAACAGCAGGCCCACGAAAAAGGTATGAGCTGCCCACCGTGTGGCGGCAGGCAAGGGTTGGCGCTTCATCGCATGCAGCCCCCAGAGGCCAGCCAGCGCCAATGGAGCATTGGTGAACACGTCCATGGCGTTGGGCACCCCCATCAGGGTACGCGCATCGATGAAGGGATGGCCATGCGCGTGGAGTTGGGCGTGACCGTGGGCATTCAGCGCTACGCCCATTGCATCGAACAGCGCAGGCCCGGCGGCGAGGGCGACCAGCCAGAGGGCCAGCAGGACCAAAGCCCATCGGTAGAAAACGGCAAAGGGGGAAACGGCGGGTAGTCGCATGGAGGCTCCACGGTGGTTGAACAGCGGCCAAAGTGTCTGGCGGCGCACGCGAATCAAGACTCAGATCACGATACAGTGGCTTCCCTGTTGACCACCGGTACCGCTTGGCGGTACCCGAACCCCATGAGCACTACCCTCGACCTCGTCGGCACGATCAAGAAAGAACTCAAGGCCGCGCAGATGACCTACGCCGACCTGGCGCAGGCGATGGGCATGGCGGAGTCCAGCGTCAAGCGCATGCTGGCCAAGGGCGACATGTCGCTCTCGCGCGTGGACGAGATCTGCCGCGCGCTGAAAATCGATTTCGCCGAGCTCGCGCGACGCGTGGCTGATGAGCAGCCGCTGCTCAAGGAGATGACAGCCGAGCAGGAGCGCGCCGTGGTGGCCGACAAGAGGCTGCTCCTGGTGGCGATATGTGTGCTCAGCCAGTGGACGCTGGAGCAGATCACGGCTGCGTACCGCCTCACTGAAGCCGAGTGCGTCAAGTACCTCGCGCAGCTTGATCGCATCGGCATCATCGAACTGCGCCCGCTCAACCGATACCGCCTCAAGCTGGCCAAGACCTTTCGCTGGCGACCACACGGTCCTGTGATGAACTATTTTCGCGACCACGCGCTGCTCGACTATTTCGCGGGTGGTTTCGACGGGGGTGGCGAGGGGTTGATGCTGGTGCACGGCTCGGTCAGCCGAGCGCTGGCACCGGTGTTCCTGGAGCGGTTGCAGCGCATGGCGCAGGATTTCGCGCAGCAGCACCAAACCGATCAGAAACTGGCGCCCAAGGACCGCGAGGGCTACACGCTGGTGCTGGCGATGCGAAGCTGGGAGTTCGAGGCCTTCAGCGTATTGAGGAAGTAGCCCCCCGCTTCGCGTCACCCCCCTGAGGGGAGGCGGCACTGGCGAAGCCAGTTCCGAGGTGCCCTTGGAAGAACTGCCCCTCCATCCAGACGCTCCGTCTAGAAGACCCGTTAGGGCTGAGCCTGTCGACACCGTCAGACCCAAGGCTGGCATGATGTTGGGCTTGCCCGGACCCCGGGCTGTTTCATTTCTGCTTTGCCATGAACGTTTCCGCTGCCCCCGACACGCCCGACAACACCGCTGCGGCGACCGCTAACAGTCCCGCGGCCGCACCCGCTGGTGATGCTCGCCCACCACGGCGCAACGAGGACCGGAACACTGGCCGCGGCGGCCGCCAGGGCCTGGGCCGGCCGCCTCGCCCGGCCCAGGCGGAGCGCCAGGCTGGCTCCGCGCCTGCGCGCCAGCACCCAGTGCTGGAACAGCTGGCCGCGCTTTACCCGGTTCTGTTCGGGGAGCGGCCACGTCCGCTCAAGCGTGGCATCTATGAAGACCTGTTGGCGGCTCACCCTGGGGTGTTGGAGAAAGACAGCCTGAAAGCCGCGCTGGCGCTGCACGCGCGCTCTTCCCGTTACCTCACCGTGATCGCCTCTGGCCAGCAGCGCCACGACCTGGGCGGGCAGCCGGTGGAGCCCCTGACGCCGGAACAGGTGCACCACGCATTGATCGAAGTCTTTCGGCGCCGCGGCGCCCGCAGCCGCGAGGACCTGCGCCCCCAGTTGCGCCAGCGCATCGTCAAGGCCTACGAGGCTTCTGGCCTTTCTCCCGACGATTACGCGCAGCGGGTGCTTGGTCGCGACGAAGAGGTGAACCAGCTCACCCGTGACGCATTGGCCGATGTCAGCGCCAAAGTGGCGCGTGAAGACGCGCTGCTGCGCTCCTTCGAGGCCTGCGGCAAGGGGATTCATGAGTTTGCCGAGATGTACGGCCTGCACATCCTGGATGCCAACCGCTCGCTGGAGCGCGCCCGCGCACGGCAGACGGCCAAAGCCTGAGCGTCCATCGGTCACTGCCAAGCCAAGAGGCCCGGGAATTCAGCCCTCTGACGCTGTGAACACCGTCAGCACGCCGGTGTAACCGTAGAGCTGCTGATGTGCGATTTCGCCACCCGCGAAGTACCCTACCAGCGGCACATCACCCAACGCGCGGCGCACGATCTGCATTTCGGCACTCGGCGCGCCGAAGTGCAGGCCGCCGCGACCCGAGCAACTGACGTACACCGCGCCGAGCATGCGACGCGGCGCGGCGGGCGCGGCGTCGGCGACCATCGGCCCACTGGCCATGCCCAAGGTTTCAGGCTCCAGTTCTTCACGGATTTCGCTGCAGACCCGAACCAGGTCGGCGCGCGCGGCATGCGCGTGGCGCTCGCAGAACGCGAGCCGGGCGCCCAGCGGCGGGCGCTCTGCGATTGCCACGCCGCGCCGCGCGGGGTCCAGGCCGATGATGTGCCGCACCATCACCTCAGAGCCGAACTGACCGCGGGCAAGGAGAGGGCCGATGGCGTCGGCTTGCCTGTGTTGCGGCAATGTCAGCCCGACCAGGGTGCGGCGCAGGCGCTCCATTGCCTGCTGCGGCTGCGACAGCGAAACACCCAGTTCTCTCAACAGGACCTCCAGCGCCGGTTCGCCATCGAGCTCGAGCACCAGATTGCCGTCAAGCGCAGTGATCGCGTGGTCACGGTGAATGGGTTGCGCGCCCTGTGTCACGCGCGAGATCAACTCCACATCGGATCCAAAAGCGACGCCACTGATGCCACCGCTGAACACACCGCCGACCGCTCCCTGCCCACGCAGCTGGCCGGAGCTGCTGGCCGCGAATTGCACGCTGGCCGAGCGGCTGCCCACCAGACCGCCAAAAACGTAGCCTGACTGCGTGCGCTCGGCGACCTCGGCAATCAGCTCGCCCAGGTCATGCGCTCCTGGGTCAGCATGCAACAAGGCCGTGTGTGCGACAAAGCCTGATGGCTCGGCGCCGCTCGCGGGTAACGGGGCAACACCGCTGAACACGCGGAACTGGTCTGGACTCAGGTCGCAGAGCATGACCGCGAGCGCTGGCTCATCGATGTACTCGACGTTGTTGGAGGCGATGCCTACGCCGACCGTACCAGACCAGTCGGTGACCTCTGGCAGCTCGGCACTGAGGTGGTCCAGGATGGCCTGGGCCTGGGTCGCATAGTGGTCGGTGATGTAAAGCAGGCCTAGCGATGGCGCGGCCGCATGGGCCGGTAGCGCCATCTGCGCACGCAACTGCGCCAGCACCAGCGCGGCGGCCATGCGCCACTGTGGATGAGTGGCGTGCGCATAGGGAAAGAGCTTCATGGCTCCATCAGACTTCATTCGGTCAACGGCGGCGCGGCGCCTTCTTGGCCACGGCCTTTTTCGCTACTGGCTTGACCCCGCTGGCCCGCGTCGGCGGGGGCGCAGAAGGGCGCTTGGGCGAAGTTGCAAAGCTGGGGAACAGGGCAGTGGGCATGGGCCAGTCACCCACGCTCAGGGCCTGAGGTGTCTGACCAGCCGCCTCCTTGGCGGCAGGCTTCTTGCCAGG
>JBIIQD010000001.1:0-51303 GCA_044342265.1 Hydrogenophaga sp.
CTTTGCCAGGTCGATACCGACGGTAGTAATCTTCATGGTGGACGCCCCTTTCGGTTCAAGTGGTTGATCAGAGCTCCCACTTTGGCACGTCGATGACGTTTCAAGTGGGAGCGTCCATCCCATTGGTCGGCGCCAACACCCGCTCGCATGTCCATCGGCTCGGTGGCAAGCCACAGGCTATCAACCCGGATCACTTGAGCAGCTCTCGCATCCACAGGGCGCACTGCTCGGCCGCCGCCAGGGGCCAAGTCAGAGACACGCTGGTGGCGCCGCGACGCAGCTCGATGCGGATGTCCGGCGCAGGTGCTCACGCCGGCGGCGCCACTTGTGCACGACATTGGCGTTGATGCCATGGGACATGGCCACTCTGGCCACCGAAGCGCCTGGCTCGGCGCACTGGGCAAGGATCTGCTGCTTGAGCTCGGCGCGTACCTCCGGCGAGTCTTCATCTTGGCTTCATTCATGGTGTCCACCTATCTCGCTTGGTGGACACCATCGTTGCCGCTTAGGCCACTCCATTCATGGGCGGGATGGCCGTGCGCTTACGGTGGGGTTCGTAGACCTGCCCAAGTTGCACTTGACAAGTAGAGCCTCTTTTTTCGATCACGTTCAAGTCGGGTCGTAAAGCTTGCGTTGGCTCATCGCCGAACCTGCTCGGCCGTCACCTGAGCTTGCCGCATTCGGTCTGGCCTCTCGACATGGTGGACACCAAAGAGGCTCTCTTCGCTCGTTCGTGCACCGCTGTGCTCGTTATTGTTAAGAACGATATCGTATTGATAGCATGACCACGAGGGTTTGTCAGTCACATGAGAGTTAGTTAGTTGTAATCCAATGATCTGTGGGTGGACTTGAATAGTCTTTAAGAACTATGGTCGTGGGCTCATCAACAAACTGAAGGAGATTGGCATGGCGACCAAGAAAACGGCAGGAAAGACTGCAGAGATCCTGACCTACGACAGCAGCCTCTCGTTGGCAAACAGGGGGCTCGGTGGAGAGGTTCAGCAATGCGGAGGCAAGTCTGCTGAGGTCCTGACAACCAACGACGGCACGCCTGTGTCCGACAACCAGAACAGCCTTCGCTCTGGTCCGCGCGGAGCCTCTTTGCTGGAGGACTTCGTGCTTCAGGAGAAGCTGTCGCACTTTGACCGTGAGCGCATTCCCGAGCGCGTGGTGCATGCCCGCGCCAGCCTTGCTCACGGTCATTTCGAGTTGACACATTCGCTCGAAAATTTCACGACGGCGAAAGTGCTGACCCAGGTGGGCAAGAAAACTCCGGTGATCGCACGCCTGTCCACGGTGGCAGGCAGCCGCGGATCGGCCGACACCGTGCGCGACACACGTGGTTTCGCCGTGAAGTTTTACACGGAAGAAGGCAATTGGGATCTGGTGGGCAACAACATCCCGGTCTTCTTCATCCAGGACGCGATGAAGTTTCCCGATCTGGTGCATGCGGTCAAACCCGAGCCGGACAGTGGCTTTCCGACAGCAGCCAGTGCGCACGACACGTTCTGGGATTTCGTGTCACTGATGCCGGAGAGCTTTCACCATTTGCTGTGGGTGATGAGCGACCGAGGCATCCCGCGCTCGCTGCGGATGATGGAAGGCTTCGGTGTACACACCTTCCGGCTCATCAACAAACGCGGCGAGAACACCTTTGTCAAATACCACTGGCGTCCCCGCCTTGGTGTGCAGACCTTGCTGTGGGACGAAGCGGTGAAGATTGCTGGCGCTGACCCGGACTACCACCGCAAGGACCTTTGGGAAGCCATTGCGGCCGGCGACGGACCGGTGTGGGACCTGGGCGTCCAGTTGTTCACGCAAAAGGACGCCGATGAGTTTCCATTTGATCTCCTGGATCCGACCAAGCTGATCCCGGAGGAGATGGTGCCGGTGACCTTCATCGGCCACATGAAGCTCGATCGCAACCCGGACAACTTCTTCGAAGAGAACGAGATGGCGGCGTTCAGTCCGATGCGCATCGTCCCAGGGATGGACTTCAGCAACGACCCGCTGCTTCAGGGGCGCTTGTTCTCGTACCTGGACACGCAATTGCATCGGCTCGGTGGCCCGAACTTCCAGCAGCTACCCATCAACCGCCCCAAGTGCCCAATGGCCAACCTGCAGCGGGATGGCTTTGCTCAAGCCCACCAACACAAGGGGCAGGTTGCCTATGAGCCCAATTCGCTTGATCCCGCTGTACCCCGGGCGACGGACAAGGGCTTTGTCTCTGCCTCCGTGCATCCGGGAGAGACCCTGGCCAAGGGCAGGCAACGGGCAGACAGCTTCAGAGATCACTACACACAACCGCGCCTGTTCTTCCGGAGCCAGACTCCGATCCAGCAAGGACACATCGCAGCGGCCATCGTGTTCGAGCTGTCCAAGGTCAAGATCCCCCTGATTCGCGGACGGGTGGTTGGGCATCTGCGCAACATCGATGAAAGTCTCGCCAAAAGGGTGGCAGCTGGACTGAATCTGACTGAGCTTCCAAGCGCTCCACCAGTAGCCGCCCCTGTGCTTGACATGGAGCCCTCGCAAGCGCTACAGACCACAGGCAAATGGCCTGAGACGCTGGAAGGACGTTGCGTTGGGATCCTCATCGACGACGGAAGCGATGCGACCTTCCTGGCTGCGCTAACGATGGCCATTGAAGGTGCCGGCGCCGCAGTGAAGATCATTGCACCAAAGATCGGCGGTGCGCGCCTGTCCAACAAGCGCCAACAGCCGGCGCACGGACAATTGGCCGGATCCCCTTCGGTGCTGTTCGATGCCGTGGTGGTGCTGCTCTCAGAAGCAGCCGGTGCGGCCCTGGCCAAGGAGGCCGCTGCGGTCGACTTTGTTCGCGACGCATTTGGACACCTCAAGGCCATCGCGTTGTCACCGGGTGGGCAGCTCGTGGCCAAAGCGGCAGGTATTGAACCTGACAAATTCGTCGTCGGTGCGGACGACCCCAGGGCATTGGTCAAGGCCGCCAGTCAACGCGTCTGGGACCGTGAGCCTGGCTTGCGCCAAATTCCCTGAACCAGGAGACCACCATGTCAATCAACATTTTTGAAGCCCTGCGCGAGAGCCATGACGTTCAGCGCGATCTGTGCACCCGTGTCGTCAGAGCCAAATCGGGGTCTGCCGGAAAGGAGGAAGCCTTCATGGCGCTGAAGATCGAACTCGAAGCGCATGCAGCGGCAGAGGAGCGCTTCCTGTACTGTCCCATCCTGATGGACGACAACGGCCTGAGTCCATCTCGTCATGCCCTGTCCGAGCACCACGAGATCGAAGAGCTGCTAGAGGAGATGTCGGTCAACGACAAGTCCACAGCAGCCTGGCAGAAGAAAGCCGCTGAACTGAGCCACACCGTGCGGCATCACCTCAAGGAAGAGGAACGCGGGTTCTTTCAACAGGCTGGAAAGATTCTGACGGAGAAGCAAAAATCGACCTTGGCCGGGAAGTACTTGCGCGATCTCAAGCGTATGAAGAAGGTACTGTCTGGGGGTTGACCTCGGAAGAGGCAATCGTCAGAGGCGGCCCGCGGGAGGAGAAGTCCTTCTGGCGGGCGCCCATGATCAGTCGCTGCGAAGTACCGAACAAACATTCTTAAACATTGGCCGATCGTTGTGGGCTTTGTATGGTGGAGTGCCTGGTTGTCGCCACTCGAAAATGCTCAAACCCCGTGCACGAATGGCTGATTGCAGCGGCGGATTCAAGCGGTCGGCAAGCCAACCAAACAGAATCCTCAGAGAGTCAAGCCACCGAGATTGACCCAGCGGGCTCCAGGTTGAGGTCGGCCACCGCCTTGCGCACGTCTGCAGACCAGAGGAAAAGCCGGTTCCAGGGTTTGACCTGCACGTAGTCTTGCGGTCCGTAAAACTGCGCGCTGGAGATGTCTGCGCTATACCGGTCGATCCAGCTGCTCCACCCTCACTCATGGGGAAAGACAATCGAAAACAGCGGCGTTGAAGGATCGTCCTGCTCCCGGCGCCTCGACCTCAGTCGGCACTAGAAAATGAAACACGATGCCGGTTCTAAATCCCGAGCGGTGGGTTAAACCGAAGCGGCGAACTTCAGCACCATCCCGATCACGAACAGCGAGGCAGCGATACGACCCCAGCGCCAGGTGGTGAACCAGTAACGGTGATTGACCCACACCGCTCGATGGATTCGCTCAGCTGAGAACAGGAGCGCAATGGCAACGACCATGGGGCCAACGATGCCAACGGGCGCATCGATGTGGCTCAACAGGAATACCCAGAACAGCGGCCAGGCCACCGCATCGATGGCCGCGAGCCATTGACGACCGGTCCAGTGCGGTGCATTGGCCCGGGGTTCACGCGCAATGAGTAGCCACATACCAACCTCCAGTCACTGCATGCTTCACAGATTCAATCCACTGCTCTTCCCGTCCCTACGGCGCTCAACACGGCCCAGAATGGAAAGGCGGCAGACAAGCACTCAAAGATTGCCACTTCGCAACCGGTGATAGAACTCACACGGCAACCAACCGTAAAAGATGCTTCATCGCTCAAGGGTCCATGGCCTGCCCATTCATCCAAGAATTCGGGGCGCCTACTCCTTAAGGAACACTGCCCCAATTTCCGAGGGAGCTGGATTGGGAGTCCGTCCCTCGGTCATAGAGTCTGTTCAGGTGCGCACTCTGCCCCGCATTCGTCGGTCGCCGTGCGACACCTAAAGCGCTGCATTTAGGCGCGAGCGCCTGGGCACCGTGGAATAAATGGAAGGTGACCACCAGAGTGAAACGGTGGTGGGACGGCGGCCGTTTATGCCGCGAAAGGCCTTGGCGCTCGCACCGGCAGCGCTATGGTTCGCAAGTCGGCGAGCGGCGAAATTTCAGGGGTGGCACCTTTGAAAGATCGCTGGTGTGACCGTCCACACAGCGGGCTCTAGGCTCCATGCATCTCGGTTCGTGCAGCGCCGCGCGCCATCAATTCGTTCCAACAGGCTCCGATGGACGGATACGACTGGAAACTATTGAGACGCGCACGATACCCGCGCCATCTAGACAGTTCTTCGCAGCGCCCTACTAAATGGATATAGCTAGCAACCTGTCGCCGCTGACCCTCCTGGAGCACCCGCACATGCTGGATCGTGAGCAGTTGGAAACGTTTGCCATCGTGATCGAGCAGCAGAGCTTTGACCGCGCAGCAAACGTGCTCAGCGTCTCGCGCGGTGCCGTCTCTCAGCGCATCAAGGCCTTGGAAGAATCGCTTTCCACTGTGCTGGTCAAGCGAGAGCGGCCGGTGGCGGCCACGCACGCAGGCGAGGTGTTGCTGCGTCATGTGAAGGCATTGCGCATTCTTGAAGGTTCTGCGCTTCAAGAGTTGACGCCCACAGCCAAACCACACGCACCCGTGTCACTGGCCATTGCGGTGAATGCCGACTCCCTGGCCACCTGGTTTCCTGAAGTGCTCAGGGAGCTGCTGCTGGGCCAGTTGGTTGCCCTGGAGGTGATCGCAGACGACCAAGACCACACCTCTGCCCTGCTGGCTCGCGGCGATGTGATCGGGTGTATATCGACATCTGCCAAACCCGCCGATGGCTTCTTGGCCGAATGCCTGGGCGCCATGGAATACCGTTGCTACGCGACGCCAGACTTCGCGCACGCGCACTTTCCGAGCGGGCTCACGGTGCCCGCTGTGCTCTCAACACCGGCTGTGTTGTTCAACCGCAAGGATTCGCTGCACGACGAGTTCCTGAGAAAGCATTTCGGGTTTGCCGTTGAGCGGTATGCCAGACACTACCTGCCCTCGCCTGTCGCCTTGCTCGAAGGGGTTGCCATGGGCGCTGGATATGGCTTGATTCCCAGCTGGCAAGCGACACCCTTGGTGGAAGCGGGGCAGCTCGTGGACGTCTGCCCCAATGAGCGGGAGATGGTGGACCTGTTCTGGCATCACTGGGACCTTGAACCACCGATGGCCAGTGACATCACTGCCCTGATCGTCAAGGTGGCCAGGAACAGCCTGGAGCCTTCGGTCGGGGTCGATCCATCAACGGCGCAGGCTGAAGAATCGGCCAGTCCACCCTCCAGCCGCAAAGCGGAACCACAGGGCGGTGCCAGCGGACAAGAAGCATCCGAGCAGCAGTGACACCACGTCGGCGTCTTCGCCGTACTGCCCCAACCAGCCTGCCAGATGCACGGCAACTGAAGCCGTAAAGCCAACCGCCACGATCCACCGCGCTTGCTGTGGCGGTACGACGATGCCTGTGACCATGGTGGCAAAGCAAACGCTAATGCTGGCGATGTAGACCACGTTGACCGACACCATGGTGTCCACAATGCCCTGGTCACGTGAAGCCAGCAACGCGCCCAAACCCAAGGCAATCAGCGCGAACACCGGGTGACCCGCAGAACTGCTGCCAGAAGCGGCGCACGCCAGTGCTTCCGTCATGGCGCGCAAGATCGCAGCGCCTGCACCCAACGCAGCCACTGACAACGCGATGAGCATCAGTTTGTCAGCACCCTCCCCAACCGATCCAGCGACCTGCCCCAGCACCCAGGGAACCACCTGCTTGGCGTCTGCCAAGTCGCCCAACATGCCACCACTCTGCATGGCGACCACCACGGCCGACGGCAAAAAGGCGATCACGAAGAGCAGCAGCCCTGCAAGAACGCAGCCGCCCACGGCGGCCAAGGGTGAGCGCGCGGCCAACACAAACTGCTGGTAGTCGGCACCGGTGCAGACCAACAAGCCGACGGCCAGTGATATGGCCACCACGCGAGATGGACTGAACGTGGACAGGTCTTCGGTAAAGGCGGGAATCGCCTGCAAGTAGACGCCCATGCCGTTGGCGATCACCAGCGCGTAGACCAGGACAGCGGCGCTCGCAAGAAGACACACGGCGAACAGGGCCGATGCGAACCGCAAGACCAATCGCGATGCGCCGTAGATCAACATCAATATCGCCAGGTAGCTGTGTGCCTGTTCAAGGCCCAGCAACTCCAGTACCGCAACGCCGCCTTGAATCTGGGCAGCCAGTACGCCTGACATCCAGATCGACGACAGCAACGCCACCACGCCTTGAAGCTGCTTGCCGTAGGCACGGCCAAACAGGTCCCAGACCGGAAGCCCAGTTACCCAAAGCCGTCGTGCGAAGACGGCCATCATCAGCATGCCAAAGCCGGTGGCCACCCCATAGATGCTGCCTGCCATGCCGTGGGAAAGCGCCAGTTCGCCCGAGCCGAAAAGGAAACCAATCCCGTAGCTGGCCGAGACCAGGAGCGCCGCAACCTGCAAGCTACCCAGCGCCCTGTTCATGGAACCCGCCCTTGCGTCTGCCACGCGCCAGTCACAGGGTCTGCGCCTTTGAAGTAGACGGAGCAGACCTTGCCGCGGTCCCGAAAGACTTCTTGCCCTTTCAGCAACTGGTGGGCCTCGGGCAGTCGGTAGTAGGGCACCGCTGGCAAGAGGTGATGGGTGAGGTGGTATCCGTTGTTGCGCGGGTGGATCAGCCAGCGCCAGAAACCGTGGCAAGCCATGTCACGCGTGAAGGTGAACACCCCTCCCGGCTGAAGGCCGAAGTGGTCACACATCTCGCGGAAGGTGGTGATCAGATGGAAAACTGTTGCCCTGGCCAGCAACCACAGTAACAAAAAGGTGATGGTGAAGTCGGGGCCGGCCACAACCCACATCAATGCCACAGCCCCGACCCACCACCCAAGGATGTAGAGCTGACTGACTGTGCGAACCTGGCGCGAAAGCAGGTGCCCAGCCACCGCCGATAGCCATGCGTTCAAGGAAAAAACCTGGTCCACGTAGCTCGCGAACCAGGTCGTCGGCCCACTTCGAGAGAAAAACAGGAGGTCCGGGTCACCACCATCGGTCCCCAGTTCCATGTGGTGTTTGAAGTGTGTTTCGCGGTAGCGAGTCAGGCTCGCGAACAACGAGGGCGCGATGAAAAGGCGGGCCACCAGGTCGTTTCGCCGTCGGTCCCGCCACAGATTCCGATGCCCCGCGTCGTGGAGGATGTTGCCGAGCGCGCGTTGACGGTTGGCGATCAGCACAACGGCCAGCGGCGCGAGCAGCTCGCTCCACCACACAACCAGCGCCACCGAGCTGAGAACGATGAGCCAATCGAAGGCAATGTCCAGCAAGGCGCGCCAAGGCGCCAGCCGAAACAGCTCACAGTGCGGATCACCCTGTTGGCGCAGTTCTGATCGAAGCGCGGCCATGTCCGAAAGGACATGCGAAGTTGTTGTCATGATGGACACTCCTTCCTCACTGCGTGCGGCTGCGGACGGCCTCGCAGCGCACGGTAGCGTTTGTCGGAGCACAAGGGCCAGGCCGCGCCAAACGGTAGCAGGAGATCCCAGCAGCGTGCGGTGGTTTAGGAACTTTGGCCTCGCGTCAATTCAGCTAAACCAGTCCCTTCTGCGTTGCACCTGAGCACTTGTGCACACGCCGGGTCAACGCCAGCCGCCCATAATCAACGCCGAAAGCCAACACCATTTCCCTGTGTAGGAGGACATCGGAGTGAGCGGAGAAAAAGACCAAGTTCGGCTGCAGCAAATGATGGCCCCTGACCTTCGGCCAGAAACCTACGTCTACTGCACCTTCCAGGACCATCGCCTCCCTGTTGACCTCTCCCCCATCTGCACGTTCTGGGAGACCGAAGGATTGACGGCCATCGTGGAGCGCTCTCAAGCCATTCAGGCCAAGGTGCCCTTCATCTTTGAGGCCAAACTCATCACGCTCACCGTGCACTCGTCGCTGGAGGCCATTGGCTTTCTGGCCATGATCGCTACAGCCCTGGCCAAAGCGGGCATCCCTTGCAATGCGGTCGCCGCCTTCCACCACGATCACCTGTTCATTCCGGTTGAGCGTGCCGACGACGCGTTCTCTTTGCTGAACGCTTTGAGCCACAGCAGCGCACCGGCAGCAATTTGACGCGCTGCACACGCAGGGTCTTCTTCGTTTAGCGCGACTGAACCCACTGCAGATTTGGGCGCCCTGCCCGGATTTCCTTTGACATCGCGCGCCGCGTTTGTCTACCCTACACTCTATCCAGTCTCTTGAGACTTGGTGCTTGGGTTACGCGGTGTCAGCAACGCGTGGCCTGTCGGTCAATCAGACCTGAAGGAGCGGGCATGAACAACCTTCAACTCTCCGAGGTGACGCCGTCAGCAACTAAGGTTGTGACACGCCCTTCGGTCAAACGCCGTGTCGACCCTATCGACGCGCCCGCCCGCCCACTGGGCTCCAAACGTTTGGCGCTGATTGCAAAGCGCACCAACGCTGCCGCATCGACGTCAGCTCGCAGTTCAAATCGCGTTGCTGCGGGCGATACCTTGCTGGCAAACCACGATGGCAGCGTGACCTTCCTCCTGCGCACAACCAGCTACGGTCTGTTGATGGAGCGCACACAACGCCAGGCTTCGGGCATGCGGCTGGTGCAGACCATGGTCTTTCATGACGCCAAGAGCTTCGACCTCTGGTGTGCGGTTGAGCCGCTGCGTTTTGATGATGGGCTGCTGTTCAGCAAACTGGGACGGGCGGGTCATGCGACCTTTGCAACCCACGTCTGATCGCATCGAGTCTGCTTCCGGCGGACCTGCGATGGCCGACTCCTCGCGCGTTTTGCAGATCCTCCCACTGATCCCAGATGCGAGGTCCGCGGGCGAAGTGATCTCACTGTTTCGCGAGGCCGTTGTGGGCCTTGGTGCTGATGCTGGCGTCTTCTTGAGTTGCCTTCGTGACGACGCAACCCGAACCTCTTTTCGGTCGCTGTGGGCCTGCGATCCAGCATGGCCGGCGGAGTACGCTTCTCAACATTGGTTTGAACATGATCCGTGGCTGCGGTATGCATCAAGCAACGCCGAACCCACCCGCTCTAGAAGCCTGAGATGTTCGTTCCCCGAGGAGAACACATTCGCCCTGACGGCGGCAGAGCACGGCTTCGCCTCGGCCTTGATTGCACCCGCCCCCAGCCCGGTTGGGCTCTCACGGGTGGGGGTCCTATGCCTGGGATCAGCTGATACCAAAAGATTCGAGGGCGAAGATTACCCACTGGTGCGGGTGTTGGCGCGTGCGCTGGCCATGGAACTGCATCACGCGATTGCAAATTCCATGCGTGAAGAACTGCTCAAGGGTGAGGGCCTGACGGAAGCAGACCTGCACCTTTTGCGCTGCGAGGCCGCCGGTCACAGCAGCAAAGTCATCGGCCTCGCCCTGGCTCTGGAAGCCAAAACCATCGACTGCCGGTTTCAGCGGCTCAATGCCAAGCTGGGGGCACCTGACCGGCGTTCAGCCGCCCGCATCGCCCGCCTCTACGGGCTTCTTTAGGCTGAACCCGATTGAAATGGCCCGTTCTTTGCAGAAAGTTTGCTCGGGTGGAGCGTGTCACTGAGCGATCAAAGACACGGGTGACGAGCCGGCCGCCGCGTGTCAAGGTGCTTGTCTTTTCTGGACAGGGCTCGCCGAACTTCGAGGCCGATCATTCGCCCGCGTGCCTTGGTTGACGACCGGGGAGACGTCTGCCTTGCGCGCCATGGGGCCATCCCCCGGCAAATTGAAAGCAAAGAGGCGGCCTGTACCATGATTTCACCTCACGAACCTACCTCTATCAATGCCAAAAACTGGAGTCTACAGATGTCCGTCTTTCCGATTTCCAACCGACCCGCGACTCTATCCGTACGCACACCAGAGCCCGGGTCGCAGCCACCGCCAGGGTCACCATACATTGAAACCCTCTACGAGCAACTGCGGAAGAGGCCGGATCTGGTGGTTCCTCTGCAGGGCAGTCCGACCCACTTCGCCTTGGCCGACGGTAGCATCCTCAGGGTGAAGATCGACCCCGCAACCCACGATGCCCTTTTGGAGCTCGACTACCCACTCTTGGGCGGAAATGGGGTTGTGGCCTTTGAGCTGCTCATTCAAAGCCGTCCGCAGGGCCAGAGGGCCATCATACGCACCAACGCCAACGTGACGCCCCCGATCATCGTCCTGGAAAAGGCAGAGCTCAGCGTCGTCAAAGGTATGCTGAACGTCAACGGGCGCAACCTGCCTACGCTGTTTGGGGTCCCCTTCAACAGCGAGTTGGCCAATGCCGGCAGCGAGCTGAGCGTGCCTCCACCCAACGTGAAGCTGCCAGATCAGTGGCGGGGCCTTCGGTTGGATTGGGACATGAGCTCAGGCCCCAATTCAGTATGGATACGTGTCGACGGCACAATTGCGCCGTTGAGAGGCAGGCTCAGGCAGAAAGAAGACGGCTCGCTGGTGATGTTTGAGTGGGGCAAGGGAGTGAAGTCTCTGGAAGATGCGATTGGCGAGGCGTTGAAACTCCAAAGAAACGGGTCGATGAACTCGCAGTGAGTTTCGCACAGGGAGGATGCCACCGGTGCAGGGGCAGCAGCGGGAGCCGGTGGCCGGGGTGGGGCAGTTTGACTGGCCACGGCCTCAGAGCCGGTGGCCACCTCGGGGCAGTTTGCCCATTCTGCGGCAAAGCGCTGTTGATAGGTGCGGATGGTGTGTCGAGAAACTCCCGTGGCCCGCTCAATCTCTCGCTGGCTGGCGTTGGCCCGTAGCAGGGTCCAGATGGTGGTTTGCAGATGTGGCTTCAAGACGTTCACTCCATTGGCTCCCTTGTTGACTAGGGGGTGAAAGTAAGGTCCTACCCATTGGCCATCAGGCGACCAATATCCCACGCTCAATGCATCAGGTCACCCCCGGCCGGGTAGAGCAGTTTGGGTGACCACCGGGGCTCAAGGGTAGGGGTCTTGTGCCTGGGATTCGCTGACCTCGAAAGGTTCGAAGGCGAGAACTACCCACAGGTGCGAGTGCTGACGCGCGCACTCTGGATGGACTTTATCACTGGATCGCAAAATCGATGCGTGAGGAGCTGCTCCGAGGTACGAACCTCACAGAAGCCGACCTGCATCTTCTGCGCTGCGAGACCGCCGGAAACAGCAGCAAAGTAATCGGTACGCCCATGAATCTTGAGCCCGAAACCATCGACAGCCGGTTTCAGCGCCTGAATGCAAAGCTGGGGGCGCCGGACAGACGCTCAGCCGTACTCATCGCCCGCCTTTACGGCCTGCTTAGGGGTCGCTATGGAAAGCTTTGCATAGCGACCCAGAAAAACCATTCACCTGCCACGCCGAAAGCCGTCACTCAGCGGCCAACGGCCAATCAGTCCAATCGACGGGCGATGCAGCACCTCATTGCGACGGCAATAGCACTGAACGTAAAACCGAACCCAACGCAGCTAGGCCTTCTCGGTGTTGGAGCTATAGTCAAGGTTACGAATCCGCTCCCGAAACTGGGCTTTAGAGCCGTGATTGTGTTAGGCCGCGCAATCGTTCCGTTTCCGTTGACCTCATCCATGAATCCAGTCGTCTACTTTGAGATTCCTGTCTCCAACATGCAGCGGGCATGCGTGTTCTACGAACGCGTATTCAAAGTGTCACTCCAGGTCCGTGAGATCGACGGGAACGAGATGGTACTCTTTTCTTATGAAGAGGGTCAGCCTGGTGCGTCTGGAGCGCTTGCGCGAGGCTCCAGCTATGTCCCAGGCAAGGCTGGTGCGCGGGTCTACTTTGGTGTAGATGACATCGTTCAGACGTTGCAGCTCGCGGTCGCCGCGGGAGCAGAGGTCAACTATCCGGTTACCGAAGTCCCCGAGTACGGTTGGGTTGCAGAGTTCATCGATGTGGAGGGCAACTGCATTGCCCTGTACTCCAGCCAAGCCCCCTTCCCCGAATCTGGATCGGCGGTGCGATAAAGACCTTGATACGCGGGCAGGTGCAGTTCCCAGATTCAGCATTGCGTCGAATGCACATGTTCTGATGCCGGCTCGATGACAACATCCGCAAGGGAGCTCGCTGGATACGAGCAGGTCGGGTCGGTGCCGAGATAGCAACAACGATGATTTGCCCGCACTCCCGTAAGGGCGGCGGGGCTTGCAATCACCAAATCGGCGCAGCGTGAAACACTCGTGAGGCACGCCACGTCCTCGGGCACGGTCAGGTCGTTGCGAACGTCTTTCGCCATTGACTGGGCGACACGCCAACAGATTGGCGGAACTGCAGGCGAAATGACTCGGCAGAGCCGAAGCCGGCCTGCTCGGCCACGAGCTCAATGCTCAGCGATCCACGCTCCAGCAGGCGCTGCGCGTGCTGAATGCGCTCTGCCTGCAACCAAACCTGTACCGATGTGCCAGTCAAAGCCTTGAATTGACGGGTGAGTGTTCGTCGGCTGAGGCCAGCCTCTTGTGCCAACGTGTCCAGGCTGTGCGGTTCATGAAGCCGCGCACGCACCTCGTCCATCAGTCGGCCTAGCCGAGTGCCCGTACGGGCCTTTGGCATGGGCTGCTGAATGAATTGCGCCTGGCCCCCTTCTCGGTGCGGCGGGATCACGAGCCGCCGTGCCAACTGGTTGGCGCGTTCGCCTCCCAACTGCTGCCGCACCAGGTGCAGGCAGGCATCCAGGCCAGCGGCGGTGCCTGCCGAGGTGAGTACGCGCTCCTCCTGTACGTAGAGCACGTCAGGCTCCACCCGGATGTCGGCAAAACGCTTGGCAAACAGTGGGGCGTATTCCCAATGCGTGGTGGCCTTGCTGCCAGCCAGCAGGCCTGCCTCGGCCAGCACGTGACTGCCCAGGCAAAGCCCCACGATGGTGGCACCGAGTGCATGGGCCGTGCGCAGGGCATGCAACAGCACCTCGGGGGGCCGCTCGTTGATGTCGCGCCAACTCGGCACGATCACCACCTCTGCCTCTTCCAGGGTGCTCAGCGATGGCAGGGCGGTCAAGGCAAAGCCCGCGCTGGTTCGCACAGGTGGCGGGTCAATGCTGCACACCACGAGTTCAAAAGGGTTGTCTGGCTCCAGGCCCTCGCCAAACACCACGCAAGGTACCGACAGATGAAATGGGCTGACACCTTCGAACGCCACCACCGCCACCAGGCGGCGAAGCGGTTGCACGGCGGGTGATGAGGTCAAAGGCATGGATTCAGAAGAAGCAGATACAAGTTGGCCCGATCTTACCGATAGTTGACTTACGGGCCTATGGTCGATCTTGCCTGCGTTCGGAAGAATCAAGGCTTCACTCATTTCCCTGGAGAACTCCCATGTCCAAACCGGCTTTGTTACTGATCGATCTGCAAAATGACTACTTTCCTGGCGGTGCCTTCCCGCTGGCCAACACCGAAGCGGCATTGGCCGCGGTGGAACAGGCGATCCGCCATGCGCAGTCAAAGGGCTTGCCGGTGGTTCATGTGCAGCATGTGGCCGACCCTGCGCAGGGCATCGCTCCTTTCTTCAACGCCGACACCGAAGGCGTGAAGATCCATCCACGCATCCTGGCAGCCGCGCCGGATGCACCCGTGGTGGTCAAGCACTTTGCCGACAGCTTTGAGCGCACCAACCTGCATTCGACGCTGCAAGACCTGGGGGCGACCGAGCTGGTGCTGTGCGGCATGATGACGCAGAACTGTGTGACCCACACCGCGTTGTCCCGCCAAGCCGATGACTACGAGCGGGTGACGGTGCTCACCGATGCCTGCATCACGGTCAGCGAGATGCTGCATGCCATCGCCCTGCATGCGTTATCGACCCGTGTTCGATTGGTCGGATCCGCGTCCAACTGGTGACCGGTGACGTCGCCCAGCCCATCATCTTTCCGAAAGGTGACCCCATGACTCTGTTGCAGCGACTGCGTTTCGTGTTGGTTTGCCTGGTCACTCTGGTGGCGATTCCGGCAGCTGCCGGGCAAACTGAACCTGCCCCTGTTGGACGTACCTCTTAGCTGGTCAATTATGCGGCCTTCTTGAGTTGTGCCGCGTGCCAGCTTTTCTCAAACTGCATCGGGCTGACATAGCCCAATGTCGAGTGAATTCTGCGGTGGTTGTAGAACGTCATCCAGTCAATCACCTCGTCCATGGCCTGCCTGCGGGTCTCGAATTTCCGACCGTGCAAGCGCCCCACCTTCAGACGCCCCCAGAAGCTTTCCGTGGGCGCGTTGTCCCAGCAGTCGCCCTTGCGGCTCATGGAGCTTTTCATCTTGTAATCGGCCAGCGCAGCCTGCAATTCATGTCCGCAGTATTGGGCGTATTCAACCGGTCGTCGCAACACCGAGTTACGCGACAGATTTTAGGTAGTCGTTCAGAGCTTCTGCCGGAGTCTTCCAACCCAGCGTCTTGCGCGGCCTGTTGTTCAGGGTGAGTGCCACTGCTTGAACCTCTTGCTCACTCCACCGAGACAGGTCGGTGCCCTTGGGGAAGTATTGGCGCAGCAGCCCGTTCGTGTTCTCGTTGGTGCCGCGCTGCCATGGACTACGAGGATCGGCAAAGAAGACTTTCACTCCGGACTCGATGGTGAACCGTGCATGGTCGGACAACTCCTTGCCACGATCCCAAGTCAATGAGTGACATAGCTGGGTAGGCAGCTTCGTCACAGTTCTCTTGAGGGCGTTGGCCATGGTGATGGCTCCGTAACCCGCAAGCGCAGGACCATTCTTTGTTCGAGGAGTCAGTCCATAGCCCTCCTCGCGCGGCAGGTGCACGAGCATGGTGAAGCGGCTTGACCGTTCCACCAGCGTGCCAATGGCCGACCTGTCCAAGCCGATGATCAGGTCACCCTCCCAGTGACCGGGTACAGCACGATCTTCTATCTCAGCGGGGCGGCTGGAGATCATCACCTCTTCACTGACATGTGCCCATGCCTTGGCTTGGGACCTGGCCCGTGGGGTGCGCAAAGCACGCCCTGTACGCAGGTAGCTCACAAGCTCACGCTTGAGGGCGCCTCTGCCCTGGATATAGAGCGCCTGGTAGATGGCTTCGTGGGAGATACGCATGGACGGATCATCCGGGAAGTCGACCTGAAGGCGGTTTGCAATCTGCTCTGGCGACCAGCCATTGACCCATTTGCGGTCACCACGATGAGGCTTGTTGCGGCCGATGAAAGGAGCTTGGCGAGGTCCGGCCACCTCTCGCCCTTGGGCATCGAGAATCTTGCCCTCCAGGCGGTCTTGGACATATTCGCGCAGACACTGGTTCATCACGAGCTTGGCAGGCTTGGGCCTTCTGGCGGCCAGATCGGACTTCCACTGCGCGACTGACGCTCGGTACTCGAGCTTGCCACCACGGGTCGCAGCGTTGCGCGTCAACTCCCGCGAAACAGTTGAAGGGCTTCGACCAATACGACGAGCTATCTCCCGCACACTGACATCTTGAGCTCGCAGAAGCCCAATCTCTTCTCGCTCCGCGAACGACAGATACCTTCCGCATACAGGTTTCGACATGAACAATGGCATGCCTCCACGATGCCGGAACCAGCGCGAGCCCACCGCCTGCGATACGCCAACCGCCTCAGCTGCCCTCTCACTGGTGATTCCGGTTGCAATCTGTACCCAGAACTGACGCTCGACCTCTCGCCGAAGCGAAGGCGCCCCCGGAGAGCGCATTGCCTCCCTCCTTGTCAATTGCTTCATCCATCCTGCAGGTCGCCCCATAAACACCTCCTGGTTGAAGGTGTTGCGACGACCAGTTGAATCCGCCTTGGCTGCCGCGGTCAGAATGGAAGATAACACCAGCCTCTGGCGCTCGCCGGAACCACGCCATGCGCAACGCATCCGTCACCAGTGAACTGTGCATGTGTGGCTGCATGCTCCAGCCCACCACCTGACGGTTGAACAAGTCCAGCACCACGGCCAGGTACAACCAGCCCTCGTCGGTCGCGATATAGGTGATGTCGCCCGTCCACACCTGATTGGGCGCAGTCGCCGTGAAGTTGCGCTGCAGCAGGTTCGGCGCAATGGGCAGGCTGTGTTTGCTGTCGGTGGTGACGACAAACTTCCTCTTGCCCCGGGCCTTGATGCCGTGCTCTTTCATCATGCGCCGCACCCGCTCCTTGCCCACCCGGATGCCTCGGGCCACCAGTTCCTTGCACATCTTGGGCCAGCCGTATTCCTGCTTGACCTCGGCGTGGATGGCCCGAATGTGGGCCAGCAGAGCCTCGTTGCTGATGCGTTTGTTGGCGCCCGCCTTGGATGGCTTGTCCGTACCCTTGCGGCGCATGTGCTCGAAGTAGCCGCTGGTGCTCACGCCCAGCATGTCGCACGCCACGGAAACTGACCACCGCTGCCTGTTGATGGCTATCCAGGCGTACTTCACGTCGATTCCCTTGCGAAGTACGCCGTCGCTTTTTTTAAGATGTCGCGCTCCATCTTGACCCGGGCAAGTTCGGCACGCAGCCTGGCCAACTCCATCTGCTCAGCACTCACCGGCTTGTCGCCAGCCCCCTTGAGAGTTCCTTTTTTTTCGAGCCGTACCCAGCTCTGCAGCGTCTGCTTGGGGACACCCAACACCTTTGCCGTGACTGCGGCCACCTGGCCACCCTTGACCAGCCTGACGGCTTCCAGCTTGAATTCCAACGTGTACCGCGCCCGTCGTTTCGCTTCGCTCATTTCTTTCTCCTAAAACTGATTCTTACCCATCAGCTAAGGAGTACGTTTTTCGGGGGCAAGGTCAAACACCCAAGCAAATTGTGACGGCGTTCTTCGACCTGGCCTTCGTGCAGCGCCAACCCGTCGAAGCTGCGGGGAAGTACATCTCAGCCGATCAATACATCCAACACAACCCCGGTGGCACAGACGGCCGCGCCGCGTTCATCGCAGGATTTGCGGCTTACGTCGAGAAGACCAATTTCCGTTGCGAAATCAAGCGGGTGATCGCCGAAGGCGACCTGGTGGTTGTGCATAACCATTGCAAGGAGAACCCGGCTGATGCGAACGATCGAGGCAGCGCCGTCGTGGACATTTTCCGAGTTGACAAGGGCCTGATCGTCGAACACTGGGACGTGGAACAGGCGGTGCCTGCGCAGCCCAAGAATCGCAACACCATGTTCTAAAGGCTGCCAAGCTGGAAAACAGCCCAAATCCAGCATCGGCGCAAGGGGCTTCAAGTCCTACATTGACTTCACGGTGTTCGAAGAGCCGGCAAGAAATGCCGCCTCAAGAACAGCGCAGACATGAAGGACTTGACCATGGACCATCCATCGCACGCCGACACTCTGAGTGAACGTTCTGCCGAAGCGGCGGGCCGAGCGAAAAGCTTGGCCACAACGCTGACCAGCGCGGCCACTGGCTTGTTGCTCGCCTTGGCACTGCTTGCCCCTACCGCCGCTCGGGCCGTTGATGGTTGCCTGGTTCTGCTGTGTTTCGCGGCACCGAGCTGGAAGGCGATCCCGCAGTGTGTGCCACCGATCCGGCAAGTGCTTCGCGATCTGGCGCGCGGCAAGGGCTTCCCGTCGTGCGGCATGTCCGGCGCAGGCAACTCGGCCCACCACGCCTGGGCCAGAGCCCCCGGCAACTGCCCACCTCAGTACACCCGGGTCCACGAATCGGAAAGCGGCCCAATCTATACCTGTGACTATTCGGGTGCCGTGTCTGTGTCCATCGAAGGCAAACCGTTCACGCGGACCTGGTGGAACATGAGCGGTGACACCGTTACGGACTACAGTCCGGCCGCCAAAGCCCAGCTGGGCAGCTGGGACACCCGGTTCGACGACGAGCACGCGGCCTGGAAGGCAACCCTGCCCCCTGCGCCAACCGCAGACGCCGGGTATTGAGGACTGTCGTCATGGACACCTCCACATTCCTGGCACTCGCACTGGCGTGTGCACCGCAGGTGCACGCCAGCACAGCCCATGCCCTGGTCACCGTTGAAAGCGCCCTCAACCCTTGGGCCATCGGCGTGGTCGGTGGTGCGTTGCAACGCCAGCCGCGCCACCGCACCGAAGCCATTGCCACAGCAGAAGCGCTGAAGGCCGCAGGGCGGAACTTCAGCGTCGGCCTTGGGCAGATCAACGTGGGCAACTTCCCGCGCTTGGGCCTGTCGCTGTCCACAGCCTTCGAACCTTGCACCAACCTGGCCGCCATGCAGACCGTGTTGACCGAGTGTTTCGAGCGAGCACAACGCAAGTCAGCTCGGGCATCGGCCGACCAGGCCGCCCTGCGCGCCGCCCTCTCCTGCTACTACAGCGGCAACTTCTCAACCGGCTTTCGCCATGGCTACGTGGGCAAGGTGGTCGCCGCTGCCCGCAACCCCTCCCCATTAGTCAACCCAACCCCATGAAGGAGCCGTCATGAACCGCTTTCGTCTCTTCGTACCCCAGCGTCACATCGCGACCGCCCTGCTGATGTTTGCTGCAGCCCCCAAGGGCTGGGCACAGGGTTTCGACAAGGTCAACACCACGGTCACCAACGTCAACACCATCCTGGTGACGATCTCGATTGCGGTGGTGACCATCGCGATCATCTGGGCCGGCTTCAAGATGATCTTTCAAGGCGCTCGCCTGGCCGATGTGGCCAATGTGCTGATTGGCGGCACGCTGGTGGGCGGGGCGGCGGCCTTTGCCAGTTACATCGTCAGCTGACGGCTGAAGGTGCAGACCATGCAGGCCGAGGCTATCTACAAGGGCGCCACCCGCCCGGCCATGAAGCTGGGCATTCCGCTGGTGCCGCTGGTGATCCTGTTTGGCACTGGCATGTTGCTGATCATGTGGGGCGGTATCCTGGTGAGCTGGTGGCTTGCGCTGGGTGTGGTCCTTTCCATTGCACCGGTGTTGTTCTGGATGCGCTGGTTGACGGCCCGCGATGACCAGCGGTTCCGGCAGATCTTTGTGGCCCTCAAGCTGAAGCTGCACGACCGCAACCGGCGGTTCTGGCGCGCGCGCAGCTACTCGCCCACGCTCTACCGGGGAGGCTCCGATGTTTGGCATGTTTGACCGATCCGGCAACGCGGCCCGTCGTCGCTCTGGGCGACCTGGTGCAGGGCAGCCACAACCGCGCCACTGGGCACAGGCGCTGAAGGAAAACCCGCTCACACGATTTGTGCCCTTCTCCTCGCTGGTCAGCGAACACGACGTCATCACGCGTGGTGGCGATTTCATGCGAGTCTGGCGTCTCGACGGCGTGGCCTTTGAATGCGCTGATGAACACCTGATCGCAGAGCGGCATGAGGCCCTGTGCAGCCTGCTGCGCAATCTGGCGGGCGGCCAATGGGCCGTGTGGACCCACCGGCTGCACCAGAAGATCCAGGATCAACTGGAAGATCCGCCCCAGGCAGGCTTTGCGCGCGACCTGTCACAGGCCTACCAGGCCAGGCTGGGCACACACGCCATGATGAGCAACGAGCTGTACCTGACGCTCGTTTACCGGCCCAATGCCTCGCGCCTCAGCCGGGCACTTCAATCGACCCAGCGTTCAAAGACCGCCATTGCCGCAGCGCACGCTGAAGCCCTGCGGGTGATGGAAGAACGGACCGCGTTCGTGCACCGGGTACTGCGCGGCTTTGGCCCTCAACTCCTGGGGGCGCGCGTGCAAGGTTCAAGGCGGTACTCCGAACTGGCGGAGTTTCTGGGTTACCTGGTCAACGGCAGCTGGAGGCCAGTGCCCCTTGCGGCAGGGCCGCTTTATCGAACACTGCCCAACACACGCCTTTCCTTCGGTGGCGACAAGCTGGAATTGCGCCATGGCGAACATCGCCGTTGCGCGGCCTTGGTTGACATCAAGGAATACGCCGACGCGGTGGAGCCTGGCATCCTGAACTCGCTGCTGTACGAAGACAGCGAGTTCATCGAAACCCAGAGTTTCTCCATACTGCCCCGGCGCGAAGCCATGCGGGCGCTGGAGTTGCAGCGCGACCAGTTGATCGCCAGCGACGACGTGGTGGCCAGTCAGATCGCCGACATGGACGAAGCGCTCAACGAGCTGGGCGACGGTCAGTTCTGCATGGGCGAGTACCACTACAGCCTGGTGGTGTTCGGTCAACCCGGCGAAGACAGCCTCGCCGATGCCGGGCGACGGGCTTCGCAGGCGATTGGGGCTGTAGGTGAGGCGTCCAGTCTTCAGATGTCTCCGGTCGATCTGGTGGCGGATGCCGCCTGGTTTGCCCAGATGCCGGGCAACTGGCAGTGGCGCCCGCGCGATGCCAAGTTGTCGTCCCGCGCTTTCGCCGCCCTGGCCAGCGGTCACAACTTTGCCCGCGGCAAGCGCGACGGCAACCCCTGGGGAGAAGCGCTGGCTTTGCTGCGCACCCCATCGGGCCAGCCCTTTTACCTGAACCTGCACAGCAGCCCTGAAGGCGAAGACTCTGCCGACAAGAAACTGCCGGGCAACACCCTCATCATCGGCTCCACCGGCGTCGGCAAGACCACGCTGGAGATGTTCCTGCTCACGCTCACCCGCAAGTGGAACCCAGCGCCACGGCTGGTGCTGTTCGACCTGGACCGAGGCTGCGAGATCGCCATACGGGCTTTGAACGGCCGCTACTTCACCCTCGAAGCGGGCAAAGGCACCCACCTGAACCCGCTGCAGCGCGACCCCACGCCCGCCCGTATCCAGTTCTGGGAACAGCTGATCCGCATCTGCATCGCCACGCCCGCCCTGCCCTTGCTGCCGGCCGATGAGCGCGCGATTGCCGACGCCGTCAAGACAGTGGCCACGATGCCTACCGCCCTGCGCCGCTTCTCGACGGTTCGCCAGAACCTGCCGAAGTCGGGTGAAAACAGCCTTTATGAGCGACTCGGGCGCTGGTGTGAAGGCGGCGCCTTGGGCTGGGTTTTCGACCAAGCCAACGACCAGTTGGCGGACCTGGACGCGGCATCGGTGATCGCCTTCGACACCACGGAGTTTCTGGACCTGCCCGAGGTGCGCACGCCGGTCATGCTCTACCTGCTGCAGGTGATGGAAGAGCTGGTCAACGGCGAACGCCTGATCTATGTGATCTCGGAGTTCTGGAAAGCGCTGGACCACGAGATCTTCAGCGACTTCGCCAAACAAAAGCAGAAGACCATCCGCAAGCAAAACGGTCTGGGCATTTTCGACACCCAGAGCCCGTCCGATGTGCTGCGCCACCCCATCGGGCGGACCATGGTCGAACAAAGCGTGACCAAGATCTTCCTGGCCAACCCGGAAGCGTTGCGCGAGGAGTACGTCGAAGGCTTCGGCCTGAGCGAGGCCGAATTCGGCATCGTGCGCAGCCTCGGCGCGCAAGGCGGTCGCCGCTTCCTCGTCAAACAAGGCCACAGCAGCGCCATCTGCGAGCTGGACCTCAGCGACATGGACGATTTCATCACCGTGCTCTCGGCCACCACCGACAACGTGGCCCTGCTCGACACCGTTCGTGAGCGGCACGGTAACGATCCGTTTCTGTGGCTTCCCGAGCTGCTGCGCGAGGTTCAAGATCGCAAATCCCGTACTTCAAGGAGAGCCCCATGAAATCCCAAATTCAATGGTTTTCGCTGATCGCTTTGGCGCTGACCACCAGCGCCGCCTCGGCCCAGTTCGTCAAAGGCAATGAAGCCGTCCGTGCCCTGCCTGGTGGCAGCAAGCAGGTGGAAACAGCGCCGCTGCCATCCACCGGCCCGATTCGCAACATGAAGCCTTGCGCCGCTGCAGCTGGCTGCCACGCCGGGCCCTGGCACATGGTGGAAACGGCTGAAGGTCTGCGCGAATGCACCGAGGTGTATGCCCGCGCAGGCACCTGCCGCGCTTCGTCCTACGGCACTACCCAGCTTGCGCGGCTGTGGGTGGTGAAGTCACGGGGCGAATGGCTGCAATGCCAATACCCCGACCTGGCCAGCAAGTGCGTGAATGTCTTCGCGCGCCCGCCTGCCAACTTGCCGTTTGACGCAGTTCAATAGGAGGGCAACACCATGTTCGCCTGGGTCGGGTCACAGTTCGATGCCATCTTGAGCACCTACGTGCTGGGTGTGGTGTCGTCGCTGATGTCTGCCATCACCCCCATCGCCTTGACGGCGATGACGATCTGGGTCGCGTTGTACGGCTGGGCGGTGCTGCGCAACGAAGTGTCTGAAACGGTGCCCACCTTCGTCTGGAAGGTGTTCAAGATCGGCCTAGTCTTGGCCTTTGCCTTGCAGTCCGGCTTCTATATCAGCAACGTGTCAGACACCGCCAACGCACTGGCCATGGGCGTGGCCTCGACTTTTCTGCCTGCGGGCGTGGACCCGAGCACGGTGAGTTCACCCTATGCCCTGCTGGACAAGTTCAACGATGACGCCAGCGCGCAGGTGGCTGACATCATGAAGGAGGCCGGCATCTTACGGCTGGACCTTCTGCTCGCCGGGGCCATCTTCTCCATTGGCTCGGTCTTGTTCCTGTGCATCGGCCTGTTTGTTGTCACCCTGGCCAAGTTGTTCCTGACCTTCGTGATTGCCGTTGGGCCGCTGTTCATCCTTTGCCTGGCCTGGCGCCCAACCGCCCGCTTCTTTGACAGCTGGTTGTCCATGGTGCTGAACGCGGTGGTGCTTACCTGGTTCGCGTTCTTCGCCCTGGGTTTGAGTGCCTACATGGGCGCGGCTATGTTCAAGGCCATCGCCGACGGTGGTGGCTTCTTGGGCAGCACCTTCAATGTGCTGGGCGAAGCCACGCGCTACTGCGTGCTCATGATCCTCATGGCCATCATCTGCTTCCAGGCGCCCAGTCTGGCCTCGGCGCTCACCGGCGGTGCCGCCATCCAGCAAGGCATCCAGATGATCCAGAACGCCATGATGGTTTCGGGTCTGCGCTCTGCCTCGTCCGCTCGGAGTGCCAGCGCTGCCACAAGCGCTGGCGGCGTCATCCGCGCAGGCGCCGGTCTTCCACACACCGCTGCGTCCATGGCCCGCCGAGGCTACGGCGCTGCACGCTCTGCCGCTTACAAACTCGCCGCCCAGCGCGGCCGGTCCTGACCACCCCACCCACCAAGGAGTTCACTATGCAAACCCGCATCAAAGTTGCCGCTGCCGTCCTCATTGCTCTGGGCGCCAGCCAGGCCCGAGCCACCGGCATCCCTGTGATCGACGTGGCCAACCTGGTCCAGACCGTCCAGCAGGTCATCAACGACATCACCAAGATCAACAACCAGATTCAACAGATTCGACAACTGCAAACGCAGATCGAGAGCATCAACGGCATCCGCAACCTGGGCGATGTGTTCAACAACCCACTGTTGAAGAACTACATCCCAGCCGAGGCCTTCACCTACCTCAACGCGGTCAACACGTCGGGCTACAGCGGGCTCAACGCCACGGCCAAGGTGCTGCGCGACGTGAGCATGATCTACAACTGCATGGACCTCACCGGCGACGCCCGCACCCAGTGCCAGGCCGCTCTGGCGCAGCCCTATCAACAAAAAGGACTTCTGCAAGACGCCATGCAGACCGCGGCGGGCCGACTCACGCAGATCCAGTCGTTGATGACCCAGATCAACGCCACCACCGATCAGAAGTCGGTGCAGGAAATCCAGGCCCGCATCGGCGCAGAAAACGCCCTGCTCGCCCACGAGGTGTCGCAGGTGCAGATGCTGCAAGGCATGGCCGACAGCGAAGAGCGCATCGCCCGATCTCGCGAGCGCGAACGGCAATACGAGATGCTGGGCCGCACCGGCAAGGTTTCGGACTTTCTGCCGTAACCCCGCCTGAGTCCCGCCGCCACCCAGACCCACCGGAGAACCCCATGAGTGCCATCCTGTTGTCAGGTAAAGCCGCCGCATGGCCAAAACGGCCCCCTGAACCTCCGAAAGAGGTCGAATCGGCGCCATTCAACGCGAACCGCGACTGGGAAATCGACCGTGCCCTGATGCTTGAACGCTCGGAACGCCGGGCCTGGCGCGTGGCGGTGGCTGGGCTGGTGCTTGGGCTGATCGGCATTGCAGCAGTATTCGTGCAGGGGCCGCTGCGACGTGTGGTGGAAATCCCCATCGTGGTGGACCGCGTCACCGGCGAAACCACCGTCCAGCAGCGGCTGAGCGAAGAAACCATCCCCGCCATGGAGGCGCTGGACAAACACAACCTTGCTGCTTTCGTGCGGGCGCGTGAGAGCTACAGCTGGATGTTCCTGCAGCGCGACTTTGACCAGGTGGCGCGCATGGCCGTGCCGGGTGTGTTCGCCGAATACAACCGGCAGTTCGAAGGCGACGGCGCGCTGCAGAAGAAGATCGGCGCCGCCGAAGAATGGCGCATCAACATCGTCGGGGTGCGTCTGCGGGCTTCCGGGCGCAGTGGCAACCTAAGCGACGCCACCGTCACCTACGACAAGGTGGTTCGGCTGACCGGCCGCAACCTGCCAGACGTCACGACCCGCCACGTGGCCAGCATCGTCTACCAGTACCAGCCCAAGGTGCTCGCCAAAGAAGCCGACCGACTGGAGAACCCCTTCGGCTTCGTGGTCACCGCCTACCGGTCTGACCCGGAGATCAACACCCAGGCAGCGGGAGCACGGCCATGAAGCGCACTGTCTTGACGCTGTTGGCTGCCTGCTCTATGGCTACGAGCCTGTTCGCTCAAGCGAATCCGAAGACAGCCGACCCGCGCCTGCGCGACGTAGTCTACGACCCAGCGGCGGTGGTGACCGTCCCCGTCAAACGGGGCATGGTGACCCTGGTGGTGCTCGCCCAAGACGAAGTGATCACCGAGGTGGCCGCAGGACAGGGCGGCGATTGCAGCAAGGCCGATGCAGTCTGGTGCGTAGCGGCGCAACCCGGGGGCCGCAACCTGTTCGTCAAAGCCAAGTCCGGCGCGGACGCGCCCAACAACCTGGCCGTGGTCACGGACCGGCGCACGCATGCGCTGCGTTTCGTGGTCCTGGCCGACGCCGACCGACAGCAACCGGTCTACCGCTTGACCGTCAAAGCGCCCACACAACCCAAGCCCGCCTCAGGCCTGTCGTCGAAAGACCTCGCGGCACTCGCCACCCTGCCCCCTTTGCCATCCCAACCGACGCAGCAACAGGTGGTGGCTGAACGCCTGCAGGCCAGCCCCACGGTGATGAACCCCCAGTATTCGCTGGCCGAAGGATCAGGCTCGCAAGACATCGTGCCGACCCTGGTGTACGACGACGGTCGATTCACCTATCTGCGCTTTCCGGGCAACCGCGAAGTACCAGCGGTCTTCCATGTGCTCGGCGATGGCAGTGAAACCCTGGTCAACGCACGCATGGAAGACGACCTGCTGGTGGTGGACCGCGTCAGCCGACAACTGATGCTGCGGGCGGGCAACGCGGTCGTGGGCATCTGGAACGAGGCCTTTGATCTGGATGGCACCCCGGCAGAAGGTGCGACCACCGTTCCGGGTGTGCAGCGGGTGCTCAAGGCTGCAAACGCCTCTCTCGACAACCGCCCCACCGGAGTCAGGCCATGAACGACCAAACCAACGCCCACAACCCGTCGACCGCAAGTCCTGCGGACGGCAACACCATCACACCTCTGCCGGGAGAGCACGGTATCCCCCAGGTGACGGCGGCACGCAGTGCCAACTGGTCGCGCAAGGGCGCGCTGGGGCTCGGCATGATGGTGCTGACACTGGTGTTGTTCGCGGGCTTTGCCATCAACCGCTATTTCACCAGCGGACCAGCAACAGACCAAGACGCCAAGCTGGTGCGCGACAAACCCTCGGCCGCCAGCGCCGGGACACGCGCACTGGACATGACGGCCCCACCCGCACCGCGTGTGCCCGCTTTGCTTCCCACCCCTGAGGTAGCTGAGCCCATTGGTGTGCGCAGCGCCGGCCCTGCAACACTCAAAGGCGTGTCGGCCGACGATGCCCCGGTGCTGATCGTGTCTTCTCGTCCTGGCGGGCATTCCAGCTCAGCAGGCCAGCCGAACGCAACGGCTCCCGGCGACGCTTCGGCCAACCCGGAAGATCCAGTTGCCAACACCGGCCGCAATCTGCAGGCCTACCAGAAACAACTGCAGGGCCTGCTCGACAACCTGACCCAGAGCACGGCCATGGTCAGTGGCCAAGGTGGCGATACGGCCAACCTCGGTGCCGTTGGCTCGATGGCTGGTGTATCTACGGGCGCGAGTCTGCCTGCGCCTTCTGCGGGCCTGTTCGGGGGTCAACTGCAAGGCTCGGCTACCCCCAAGGTCGCGGCCAGCACGCTGGGCGACCGCAGCCTCACGCTACCCAAAGGCACGGCCTTCACCTGCGCCCTCAAAACCAGGGTGATCAGTGCCACGTCAGGCCTGGTGGGCTGCCAGGTCCAGCGCAACGTGTACGGCGACAACGGGCGCGTGCTGCTGATCGAACGCGGCTCACACCTGGACGGTGAATACCGCATCTCGTCGGTCCGCCCCGGCATGGTCCGCATACCGGTGTTGTGGACCCGGGTGCGAACGCCGCACGGTGTGACGGTGGACATCGAGTCGCCCGGCACCGGCCAGCTCGGCGAATCCGGGATTGATGGCTACGTCGACAACCGCTGGGGTGAACGCATCGGCGCCGCCATGCTGCTCTCGCTGATCGACGACTCGGTCAAGCTGGTGATCCAGAACCAGACGCAAGACCAGGAGGCCAACACCATCGTCCTGCCGTCCACCATAGACAACACCAGCAAGCTGGCCGAGAAGGTGCTGGACAGCACGATCAACATCCCGCCCCTGCTGTACCAGAACCAGGGCGGCATCGTCGGCATCTACGTCGCCCGAGACGTGGACTTTTCATCTGTCTATGAGCTCCAGCCGCGGGAAAGGTGAAGGCGATGAACACCCTGCCCGGCATTGAAGAAGACCCGCTCGACGGCTGGTGCGGCGATGCCACCTCGGTGGTGGAGTTCCTGCGCCCGCTGCGCGAACAGCTGGACTCCCCTGGCGTGCTGGAGGTCTGCGTGAACCGCCCCTGCGAGCTGCAGGTGGAAACCGTGAACGGTTGGCAAGCGGTCAACGCACCGGCCATGACGCAGGAGCGTTGCCTGTCCCTGGCCACGGCGCTGGCCACCTACTGCGACCAGCAGATCAACCAGGAACGCCCGCTGCTGTCGGCCACGCTGCCCACCGGCGAGCGCATCCAGTTCGCCATACCGCCCGCTGTGCCACGCGGCACCGTGTCCATCACCATCCGCAAGCCGTCGAACGTGGTGCTCCGGCTAAGTGACTTCGAGCAAGACGGTTTGTTCGGCCGCGTAGGCGAAAAGACAAGCGCACCGAACCCAGAATACAACGATGGCCTGCAGCCCTTTGAGCGCGAGCTGCTGGCCTTGAAAGCCGCTGGCCGATACGCCGATTTCATGCGCCTGGCCGTGCGTCACCACCGCACCATCGTGGTCAGTGGCAAAACCGGCTCGGGCAAGACCACCTTCATGAAAGGCCTGGTCGAAGAGGTTCCCAAACACGAGCGCCTGATCACCATCCAGGACACGGCCGAACTGACCTTGCCCAACCACCCCAACGTGGTTCACCTTTTCTACAGCAAGGACGCCCAAGGTACGGCCAGGGTCACCGCCAAGTCTTTGCTCGAAGCCTGCCTGCGCATGAAGCCTGACCGCATCTTCCTGGCAGAGCTGCGCGGTGAAGAGTGTTTTTCCTTCATCCGGCTGGCCGCCTCGGGTCACCCGGGCAGCATCACCAGTGTGCACGCCGGCAGCTGCGATCTGGCGCTGGAACAGATGTCGCTGATGATCCGCGAAAGCGGAGCGGGTGGCGGCCTTCGCATGGACGAGATCAAGGGCCTGCTGCGCATCGTGATCGATGTCATCGTGCAGTTCGACCGGGACGAACGGGGCCGCTTCATCGCCGATGTGGCCTACGAACCCCGCCGCAGGCACCACGCAGCCAGCCACAACACGCTCCGCGCCAGCACCCTGCAAGAGCCCAGTGCTTTAGCGAGCGAGGGATTGCCATCATGAGCCAGGCATTGGCCTTGCCTTTCACCGCCTGGTCCGTGGGCCGACGGGTTGCTGCAGGCGCCTTTGCAGCGGTCGTGGCCACTGCCCTGCTCTGTGCGGCGGTCTACGTCTCGGGGGTGTTTTTTCTACTGCTCAGCAAGACCGATCCCAGGCAGGCCCGGTGGAGCAGCATCACCACCTACTGGCAGCTCTATTCGGGCGATCCGGTTTTGCGCCAGCGACTGCTCACCGCCATGGCCCTGTCTGGCGCTGGCTTGATGGTCATCCTGCCCGGCGCGCTCATCGCAGCGGCCCGGCCACGCCGGGCTCTGCATGGCGACGCACGTTTCGCCTCGACTGGCGAAGTGGCCCGCGCTGGGCTTGTTGATTCGGCCAAAAACCCTGAAACCCCGAGCATCCTCATCGGGCGATTCAAAGGCCGCTACCTCGCCCTGCCCGGTCAACTGTCCGTGATGTTGTCCGCCCCCACCCGCAGCGGCAAGGGTGTGGGCGTGGTGATTCCCAACCTGCTCAACTGGCCCGACTCCGTGGTCGTGCTCGACATCAAAGGCGAAAACCACGCCATCACGGCGGGCTACCGCGCCGCCCACGGCCAGGCGGTCTACGCCTTCTCACCGTTCGACGAACAGGCCCGTAGCCACCGCTGGAACCCGCTGACGGCGGTTCGCACCAGCCCGCTGCACCGGGTGGGCGATCTGCTGGGTATCGGCCAGGTGTTTTTTCCTAACGACGGCAGCGGCACCTCGTCCGAAGCCTTCTTCAACGACCAGGCGCGTAACCTGTTTCTGGGCTTGGGCCTGTTGCTGCTGGAAACCCCCGGGCTGCCACGCACCGTCGGCGAAATGCTGCGCCAGTCTTCGGGCAAAGGCCAGCCATTGAAAGACCACCTAGGCAGTCAGATCACCCAGCGCCGTGAGCAAGGCAATCCGCTCACCGACGAATGCGTCGATGCGCTGCAGCGCTTACTGAGCAACTCGGAGAACACGCTGTCCAGTGTGGTCGCCACCTTCCATGCGCCGCTCACCATCTTTGCCGATGCGGTGGTCGATGCCGCCACCAGCGCCGACGACTTTCGGCTCGAAGACCTTCGGCGCCAGCGCATGTCGGTCTACGTGCGCATTCCGCCGCACCGGCTGGCCAATGCCCGCCCCTTGCTCAACCTGTTCTTCTCGCAACTGGTCAGCCTCAACACACAGCACCTGCCTGAACAAGACCCGAGCCTCCGGTTTCAATGCCTGCTGGTCAATGACGAGTTCACCGCCATGGGCCGCGTGGGCGTCATCACCCACTCTGCGGCCTTCCTGGCTGGCTACAACCTGCGCCTGCTCACGGTGGTGCAAGCCATGTCGCAGCTGGACGCGGTCTACGGCGACAAAGAAGCCCGCACCTTCGCCACCAACCACGGCCTGCAGATCCTCTATGCCCCGCGCGAACAGCGCGACGCCGACGAGTACAGCGCCATGCTCGGACACTTCACCGAGCGCGCCACCTCACGCGGCCGCAGCCGTTCTTTCAGCGGACACGGCCACAGCACCGTCAGCCGCAACGAAAGTGAGCAACGCCGCGCTCTGCTGCTGCCGCAGGAGTTCAAGGAACTGGGGCGCGAGCGGCTGGTGGTGATCTTCGAAAACTGCAAACCGATCCTCGGCGAAAAGATCCGCTACCACCGGGACAAGGTGTTTCTAACCCGCCTGCGCCCCGCCCCAGCGGTGCCCCGGATGAACATGGACTTGTACCAGGCCAAGGTCCAGCAACGCTGGTGTTATGCCGACGACGATCTTCCGCCCGAGATGCACACCCTGGACCTCGAAGCGCTGGCCCACGACATCCAGTTGGCACCCGAGGTGCTGAACGGCCCCCCCGGCAAAGCGGCCGACACCTTGCTCGACCGCTTCGAGCAGAGCAAGGCCGTTCAAGACGGTGGTGGCTCGATCGAGCCCGCCGACGAAGACGCAGCCGATGAAAGCACCACAGCCCCACCCCTGCCTGCTGAGGATGGTGGACCTCAGGTGGAGATCACAGGAGAACGCCCATGACCACCCCTTTCAATCGTTTCGCATGGACCGGCCTACTGAGCTTGACGCTGGTTGCCTGCAGCTCGCCGCCCAAGCCACCAACGGTGGACGAAACCCAGAAGCGACCCGCCAACGCCCAGATTGACGTCGAGCTGCAGGTCTGCAAAAACGATTTGCAGAACACCCGCATCCTGGCCACCGAATCCAGCCGCCTGGCCGAGACCACGGCCGCCACGTTGGCCCACATAGCGGCTCGTCAACAGCTGTTGGCGTCGATCCAGGAGAAAGCAGCGGCCAACAGCCTGCGCATCGTCCACTTCGCTTTCAACAGCACGCAGGTGTCCATCCCAACGGCTGAAGCCTTGACGCTGGTGGAGGAAGCCAAGGTCGCGCCGCTGGTGCTGTTGCGAGGGCGCACCGATGGCACGGCGGACACATCTGATGAAAGCCGCATCGCTCAGGCCCGCGCCAACGCGGTTCGCGACTACCTGGTTGCCTCCGGCGTAGACCCCACCCGAATCCGCACCACCCATCAACCCAGCGGCGACCACCTGGCCGACAACCGCAACCCCCAGGGCCGCAGCCTCAACCGCCGGGTCGAGATCGAGGTGTACCGCATCTTGCCCATTGCAAAACAAACAGCGTTGCCGCAGCAGCCCTGACCCATCCGCCAGCAAGCTCCAACCACAGGAGGTTTCCATGGACGACAGCAATGCCCCCAGCCAACGTGTGAACCGGTCCATTCCGGACGCCCCAACATCGCAAGGCGGCACGGTGGAACCCGCCAACCGCGCCCCGGTGGCCATCCGGAAGTTCCAGACGCCCGAACCAGAGCCAGGCGAGCGCTACGAACTGCGCGACCCCTTCGCCGACCTCACCTACCGCAGCGACCGTTTTCAGGACATGGTGGCCAAAGCCGATCAGCTCGGGGCCAACCGTTTTGTGGTGCTAGATGCAAGGGACCAAAGGTCGTTCATACACAAGGTGGATGGCCAGTGGCAGCGCGAAGAACCGCGCGATCCACAACGCGACGGGCAAGCCATCCCATGGGCGGCCTCCAGCCCAGAGCCCAATACACAGCAGGCGCCCACCAACGTCATCCCCCTGCCTTCGGCGCAAAAGGAGCCACTGGCGCAAGTGACCTCTGATCTGCAAGCCTCAGCGCGAATGGATGCCCAGGCCGAGCGCGCCGCCTTGGTGGCCAAGCTCGAAGCCTCCTTGCTGGACCGCTACCTCATCAAACGGGCCCCGATCACCGTGGGTGACGTCAAGATCGGCCTGACCGAGTACCGGTTCAAAGGTGACACCTCGCGTGTTGCTTTCACCGAATCCACCTTCCGACTGGCCACGGAAACCAACAGCCCGTCCGTGGCCCGGTCCATGGTGGACGTCGCCGAGGCCCGCAACTGGCATTCCCTGCGGGTGTCCGGCAATGAGGACTTCAAACGCCTGGTGTGGCTGGAAGCCGCCGCTCGCGGTGTGAAGACGCTGGGCTACGAACCCAACCCTGCCGATCTCGAACGCCTCAAGGTGGAACGCGAGCTGCGCCAAGTCAACCGCATCGAACCTGGCCGGGAATCGAACACCAGCCAGGGCAGCTCACCCGGCGACAAACCTGCTGGCCGTGGAAGTGGTGGACGCAAAGCTGTTCTGGCTGCCGTCGAAGCCATTCTGGTGGCCAATCGCGTTCCCGAGAAGCAGCGTATGGCCATCATGGCGGCTGCCACCGAAAAGCTGGCCCAACGCATCCGCGACGGCCACACGCTCAAGGTTAAGGTCTACGACAAAAACGCCCCGTCCCAGCGTCCGGCCGTGGTGCCCAAGCAAGAACAACAGCGCACCCGCGTGCGGGCAGCGCCCGTGCGGTGAGGGTGCCACCATGCACAGCGACACGGTGTCGCCAGCGGTTTACGAGATTGCTGGGAAACGCTGGCCAAAAGACGCGCCTGGTTTCTCTGAAGCCATCGCGTATGCCTTCGAGCACCGCTTGCGCCCACGCTGCCTTTGTCGGAAGAATTCCGACGGTCAGGGCATCGAGATGTATGTGGCCCGTCTCATGGACGGCTACATCGTCAAGCGAATGCCCAACACAGGCAGCCAACATGCCCCCAATTGCCCTTCGTACGAGCCGCCGGCCGAGCATTCAGGACTTGGTCCATTGCTGGGCTCCGCCATTGTCGAAAACCCGGCCACTGGTGAAACAGCGTTGAAGCTCGACTTTCCCATGACCAAGCTGCAGGGGCGCTCCACGCAGCCCACGGCAACCACTGCCAGCAACAGCGTCGCCAGCCAGGGCCAGAGACTGACCCTCCGCAGCCTGCTGCACTATCTGTGGGATCAGGCTGAACTTACCCACTGGAAACCAGGCTTTGTCGGCCGTCGCTCCTGGACCACTGTGCGCCGACACCTGCTGTGTGCTGCCGAAAACAAGGTCGCTCGGGGGCACCCACTCCTGACAAGTCTCTACATCCCCGAAACGTTCTCGGTAGAGCAACGCGAGGCCATCAACCATAGGCGCCTCCAACGATGGGGGCCCGCTCGCCCCACACCGGGTGCACCCCAGCAGTTGATGCTAATGGTTGCCGAAGTGAAAGAAGTGGTGCCTGCCCGGTTTGGCTACAAGCTGATCATCAAGCACGTGCCCGACCAAGCGTTTGGCGTTGATGAAACGCTGTACCGAAGGCTTTGCCGATGCTTCGAACGCGAGCTGGCCATTTGGAACGCTGCCGATGAACTTCACATGCTGGTGATTGCCTCTTTCAAATTGGATGAGTCGGGCATTCCAAGCATCGTCGAAATGTCGATGGTCCCGGTATCTCCGCAATGGCTTCCCATTGAAGATCAATTCGACCGACTGCTGGTCGAAGAACTGGTGAGAAATGAGCGTTCATTCATCAAATGCCAGCGCTACAACCTGCAACCGTCCATGGTGATACCAAGCGCCAGCCTCACCGATTGCGGTGAACTGCCACAGCTGCTTGTCATTGCACGACCGGCAAACGACGGTGCCGACTTCCGCAGCGCGCTACAACAAATGGCTGATTTGGACGAACCTTCCCCCTGGATATGGAATACGTCCAGCGAGGCCATGCCAGTCTTGCCGAGAAAGAAGTCTGCAAATCCTGGAGTACCAGAGTTGCGAAGTGCGCAGTGCGCAGTGCGCAGTGCAATCGACACACCCCTGTTGAATCTACCCGTGCGTTGACAGGCTAGACTGGTGAGAGAACGTAACATGACGCGAACCACACTTTTCTGCCTCGGGCCCGTCGGATGTCTTCCCTCTTCTTCGAAAAACCCATCCTCAACTCGCCCTACCTGTACCCCAACAGGCACTGGGAGCTGGACTCATCGGGCCAACCCACCCAGCAAATAGCCGACTCTCGCCGCACAGCTGAGTTCATCACCCCGATCCCCCAGCCCAAAAAGCGCAAGGGCAAGTCCGAACAGGCCGAACTCGACATCGCCGACGAGGTGTCAGACGAAGAGCAGAAGTACCACTCCGCCATCATCAACGGGGTGCGCGCAGAAGTGGACAAGTGGCGCAGCATCCCCAACCCGAACGACTGGGGCGTCACCCCCGAAACGGCCAGACTCCTGCAGCACTGGCGCCACCACAACTTCAGTGGTGTGCGCCCCTTCTTTTGTCAGGTCGAAGCGGTTGAAACCGCCATCTGGTTGACCGAGGTGGCCCCAACGCGGGGTCGCATGGCCAAGACCTTTCTGGACCACCTTCAGCGTTCCAACGAAGAAGCCAACCCCGGCCTGATGCGCCTGGCGCTCAAACTGGCCACTGGCGCGGGCAAAACCACCGTCATGGCCATGCTCATTGCCTGGCAAACCATCAACGCCGTGCGCCATGAAAACAGCAAGCGGTTTGCCAAGTGCTTTCTGCTGGTGGCTCCAGGCCTGACCATCAAAGACCGGCTGCGCGTACTGCTGCCAAACGACGCGGAGAGCTACTACAAAACCCGTGAACTCGTGCCGGCCGACATGATGGCCGATCTGGAGCGGTGCAAGATCGTCATCACCAACTACCACGCCTTCAAACTGCGCGAGCGGCTGGAAGTGGCCAAAGGCACTCGGCTGCTGTTGCAAGGCCGTGGCAACGATGCCTTGAATACGCTGGAAACCGAAGGCCAGATGATCCAACGCGTCATGCCCACGCTGATGGGCGCCAAGCGGGTCATGGTCATCAACGACGAGGCGCACCACTGCTACCAGGAGAAACCCGTTAAGGTCCAAGACGACGACCTCAAGGGAGACGACAAGAAAGAAGCCGAAGAGAACAACGAAGCCGCCCGTTTGTGGATCAACGGCATCAAGGCAGTACAGCGTCAGCTGGGCTTGAGCCAGGTCATCGACCTCTCGGCCACGCCGTTCTTCCTGCGCGGCTCCGGCTACGCCGAAGGCACCCTCTTCCCCTGGACCATGAGCGACTTTTCACTCATGGACGCCATCGAATGCGGCATCGTCAAACTGCCCCGCGTACCGGTGGCCGACAACATCCCCGGCACCGATGTCCCCATCTTCCGTAACCTGTGGGAGAACATCAGCAAGGACATGCCCAAGAAAGGCAGGGGCAAAGCCGAAGGGCTGGACCCGCTCAAGCTGCCCACCAAGTTGCAGACCGCCCTGTCGGCGCTCTACGGCCACTACGAAAAGACCTACCAAGTCTGGCAAGGAGCAGGCATTCACGTGCCGCCTTGCTTCATCGTGGTGTGCAACAACACCTCCACCTCCAAGCTGGTGTACGACTACATCTCCGGCTTCATGCGCCGCAACGAAGACGGCACCGAACAGCTCGAAAACGGCCGCCTCGCTCTGTTCCGAAACTTCGACGAATACGACCGGCCCTTAGCCCGCCCGCACACACTGCTCATCGACAGCGAACAGCTGGAAAGCGGCGAAGCGCTGGACGACAACTTCCGCAGCATGGCTGGGCCGGAGATCGAGCACTTCCGCCGCGAGATCATCGAACGCACGGGTGACCGCCAGGCCGCCGACAAGATCACCGACGCCGAGTTGCTGCGTGAAGTCATGAACACCGTGGGCAAGCCCGGTCGCCTGGGCGAATCCATCCGCTGCGTGGTCTCCGTCTCCATGCTCACCGAGGGCTGGGACGCCAACACCGTCACCCACGTGCTGGGCGTGCGCGCCTTTGGCACCCAGTTGCTGTGCGAGCAGGTCATTGGCCGCGCGCTGCGCCGACAGTCGTATGAGCTGAACGCCGATGGCCTGTTCGACGTGGAGTATGCGGACGTGCTGGGCATCCCTTTCGACTTCAACGCCGAACCCGCCATCGCCAAGCCCCTGAAGCCGCGCGTCACGGTCACCGTCAAAGCCATCAAACCGGACCGCGACGCCCACGAGATCCGCTTCCCCCGCGTGCAGGGCTACCGCGTCGTGTTGCCCGAAGAAGCCATTGGCGCCGAGTTCAACGCCGACTCAAAACTCGTGCTCACGCCGGAGCTGGTTGGCCCGTCCATCACCCGGCAAGAAGGAATCATCGGCGAGGGTGTCAACCTCACCCTGGCCCACACGCGCGACATGCGCACCTCCACCCTGCTGATGCACCTGACCAAGCACCTGCTCTACAGCAAGTTCCGCGACCCAGGCGAAGAACCCAAGCTGCACCTGTTCGGCCAGCTCAAGCGCATCGTCAAGCAGTGGCTGGACGAGTACCTGGTTCCCGTTGGCGACACCTACCCCGCCCAGCTCTGCTACCTGGAGCTGGCCGACCGCGCCTGCGAACGCATCAAGCAGGCCATCGACCGCGCCAGCATCGAAAAAGGCAGCAGCCAGATACAGGCCGTGCTCGACCCCTACAACCCGGTCGGCACCACCGCCCATGTGAACTTCACCACCACCAAGACCGACCGCTGGGAAGCCAGCAGCGAACACTGCCACCTCAACTGGCTGATCATGGACAGCGACTGGGAAGCCGAGTTCTGCCGCGCGGCCGAATCGCACCCCCAGGTGCGCAGCTACGTAAAGAACCACAACCTGGGTTTTGAGGTGCCTTACCTTGTGGGAGCTGAAACGCGCCGCTACCGGCCCGACTTCATCTTGCGCATCGACGACGGTCGCGGCGAGGACGACCTGCTCAACCTCGTGGTGGAAATCAAAGGCTACCGGGGTGAAGACGCCAAAGACAAAAAAGCCGCCATGGAAACCCGCTGGTTGCCCGGCGTCAACGCCTTGCAGACGCACGGCCGCTGGGCCTTTGCCGAGTTCACCGACGTGTACGCCATGCAGTCCGACTTTGCTGACAAGGTCGCAGCCGCTTTCAGCGGCATGTTGAAGCCCCAGCCTGCTTGAACGAACCGGACGACAACAAAAACAATCAGGAGGAACAGCAAATGGCCACCCGCAAACCCGCAGCCGATCCACCAGTCCGGCCAGCTCCGTCACGCAGCGAAAACGGCAGCGCGCTCGCCGCCCTGCCCGGCCAGCAAAGCCTGGCCCAGCTCGTGCACCTGGTGCGAGGAGAAAAGGTGCTGCTCGACGCCGACCTGGCCATGCTCTACGGCGTGGAAACTGGCGCCCTGAACCGCGCCGTTAAGCGCAATCTGGACCGGTTCCCGGCCGACTTCATGTTCCAGCTCAGCGCCCCCGAGTGGGAGAACTTGAGATGCCAGATTGGCATTTCAAGTGCGCACGGCGGCCGCCGTGGCACGCCCTACGCCTTTACCGAACAAGGCGTGGCCATGCTCTCCAGCGTGTTGCACTCCCAGCGCGCGGTGCAGGTCAACATCGCCATCATGCGCACCTTCGTGCAGTTGCGCCGCCTCATGGACAGCAACCGCGACCTCGCCCGCCGCATCGACGCACTCGAATCCCGCTACGACGAACAGTTTTCCGCCGTGTTCGACGCCATCAAACAACTCATCACCGACGACAAGCAGCGCAAGACCAAGCGCCCCATCGGCTTTCTGTGACCCCCGACCATGGCCACCCGCAAAACATCCACCCCCGGCACCAAAGCCCCGCTGCAGGTTGAAACCCTGAAGCACGCTGACGACAAGCGCAAGAACATCCCCACCGCCGAGTTCCAGTCGGTCGTGCAGCGCGAACACCAGCAACCGGTGCAGCTGCGCTACCCGCGCGCCGGCAGTACTGAGGCCAATACGCCCGCTGAAGCGCCCGCCGATGGCACGCTGCCGCAAGGCGCTCCCGGCCCGCTGGCCGCCGAGCGCAACGCCCGCAACCGCGACCTGGACCCCCAGCTCGTCTGGCGCGGCAAAGACCAAGCCGACTGGAGCGACCTCGTTGTCAACGCACCGCCGCTCTACATCCAGGAAAAAGTGCACCCCAAGGTCTTGATTGACGACCTCAAGCGCCAGAGCGAAAAGGCCAAGGCCGCCGCCGCGCCCGAGCAGCAGGGCTTCGTGGCCGACCTGTTTGCCGACATGGCCAAGGACTTCAACGGCGTGCCCGAAGGCGACGCCAAGACCGAGTTCTACGCCCACGACCAGCACTGGAGCAACCGCATGATCCTGGGCGACAGCCTGCAGGTCATGGCCAGCCTGGCCGAGCGCGAGGGCCTGCGCGGCAAGGTGCAGTGCATCTACTTCGACCCGCCCTATGGCATCAAATTCAACAGCAACTTCCAGTGGAGCACCACCAACCGCGACGTGAAAGACGGCAACGCCGAACACATCACGCGCGAGCCCGAAATGGTCAAGGCCTTCCGCGACACCTGGAAAGACGGCATCCATTCCTACCTGGGCTACATCCGCGACCGTCTGACAGTGGCGCGCGACCTGCTAACCGATTCCGGCTCGATCTTTGTGCAGATCGGGGATGAGAACGTTCACCGGGTGCGGGCGGTGATGGATGAGGTTCTTGGGGATGAAAACTTCGTCAGCCAGATAGCCTTCCGTAAGACTACGGGAAAAGCAAGTGGAGCGCTGGACAACACCTGCGACTACATCGTTTGGTTTGCGAAAAACAAGACTTCAATGAAGTTTCGATCCGGATACGAAGCTCGCTCGCACCTAGAAGATAGCAACATCAGATTCGTCGCACTTAGTGACCATAGCCGAAGGTCAATGACTCGCGAAGAGGCATCTGGTCAGCAACCCTTGCCTGCGGGTTCGAGTGCATATCGGTACAACCCGCTGACCAGCGCGAGGTCACCGCAAGAAAACGATGTTCGTGAGTTTTCATTTCAAGGGAGGTCATACAGCCCAGGGAAACGGACTTTCAGCACAAACAAGCGTGGCTTGGAACAGTTGGCAAAGGCAGACAGATTGCATGGCATCGGAAACTCACTGACCTTTGTTCGATTCTTGAATGATTTCGCATTCAAGCCTCAGAACGACGTATGGGATGACACCCGTCAAAGCGGCTTTGGCGATGACAAGCTGTATGTAGTCCAAACCGCAACTCGTGCCATCGAACGCTGCATCCTGATGGCCACCGACCCCGGCGACCTCGTGCTCGACCCCACTTGCGGCTCCGGCACCAGCGCCTACGTGGCCGAACAATGGGGTCGCCGCTGGATCACCATAGATACCTCTCGCGTTGCACTGGCCCTGGCCCGTGCCCGCATCATGGGCGCACGTTACCCCTTCTACCTGCTGGCCGACAGCAAGGAAGGCCAGGCCAAGGAAGGCGAGGTCACCCGCACCGCGCCCAAGAGTCACTCCACTTTCGGCAACATCCGCCAGGGCTTTGTGTACGAGCGGGTGCCGCACATCACGCTCAAGAGCATCGCGAACAACGCAGAGATCGACGTCATCTGGGACGCACACCAGTTGGTGCTGGAGCCGCTGCGCGAGCAGCTTAACGCCGCGCTCAAGAAGGGCTGGCAGGAATGGGAAATTCCCCGCGAGCCAGATGACCAGTGGAGCGACACGGTCAAGAGGTTGCACGCCGACTGGTGGAAGCAGCGCATCGCCCGACAAAAAGAAATCGACGCCTCCATCGCCGCCAAGGCCGACCACGAGTTCCTGTACGACCGGCCCTATGAAGACAAAAAGAAGGTGCGCGTGGCCGGCCCCTTCACCGTGGAAAGCCTGCTGCCCCACCGAGTGCTGGGGGTGGACGAAGACGACAACCTGATCGACCCAGCCGTATCCGACGTGGGCGAGGGCCGCCTGGCGCGCGATTTCGTGCAGATCATCCTGGACAACCTGCGCACGGCGGGCGTGCAGCAGGCCGACAAGTCAGGAAAGATTGACTTCACAGCCCTCGCCCCCTGGCCGGGCGAATACGTGTGCGCAGAGGGCCGCTACATGGAAGGCGCCGACGCCGACGGCAACGGCGGCACCGAAAAGCGCGCCGGCATCTTCATCGGCCCCGAGTTCGGCACCGTGAGCCGGCCCGACCTGGTGAGCGCCGCGCGCGAAGCGGCCGAAGCGGGATTTGACGTGCTCATCGCCTGCGCCTTCAACTACGACGCACACAGCAGCGAGTTCAACAAACTGGGACGTGTGCCGGTGCTCAAGGCCCGAATGAATGCCGACCTGCACATGGCCGAGGACCTGAAGAACACCGGCAAGGGCAACCTGTTCGTGATCTTTGGTGAGCCAGACATCGACATCCTCGACGCAGCTACCGGCCAGAAACTGGCTAAAGGCGAAGCGCCCACCGGCGACATCCAGGTCAAAGTCAACGGCGTGGACGTGTTCCACCCCAACACCGGCGAAGTGCGCAGCGATGGTGCCGAAGGCATCGCCTGCTGGTTCATCGACACCGACTACAACGAAGAAAGCTTCTTCGTCCGCCACGCCTACTTCCTCGGCGCCAGCGACCCCTACAAATCCCTCAAGACCACCCTCAAGGCCGAGATCAACGCCGAGGCCTGGGAATCGCTCAACAGCGACACCTCGCGCCCGTTCGGCAAGCCGGGGTCGGGCCGGATTGCGGTCAAAGTCATCAACCACCTCGGGGATGAGGTGATGAAGGTGTTCAAGATCACATGATTTCGTCGAATCCACTGCCTTCGCCAGCGGTCAAGACCGCTACGACCGCCGATATGGTGGCCACTGGGCTACCGATTCCACCTATTGAGCGCATACGCATCTTCAGCGCGGGTCAATGGGAAGACTTTGCTCTTGAATGGGCTGACTCGTTGCGCCTCCAATATGGCACCGTTGAGAGGTGCGGTGGCGCTGGTGATATGGGTCGAGACATCATTGCTTTTGACAAAGTCGACCCAGTGATTTGGGACAACTACCAGTGCAAACACTACAGGTCTGGCTTGGCGCCCAGCGACATTTGGGTGGAGTTGGGAAAGTTGGTTTTCCACACCTATAACAACGAGTACACCTACCCAAGAAAGTACTTTTTTGTCGCGCCGCAGGGCGCTGGAACCAAGCTTTCCAACCTGTTGAAGAAACCTGACAAGCTCAAGGAACAGTTGATTGCCAACTGGGAACAGCATTGCAAGCTCGGCATCACATCGACGGCTGAGGTGGAACTGGATTCAGCCTTACGCGCGTACCTTGATGCGCTGGATTTCTCAATCTTTGAAGCCGTGCCGCCGCTGCGCATCATCGATCAGCATGCCAAAACGCGTTGGTATGCAACCCGCTTTGGAGGTGGACTGCCCGCCAGGCCGAAAGTCGTTGCACCTCCAGTAGCTGTTGCAGCCAATGAGGTCGCGTATGTTCGCAGTTTGTTGGATGCGTATGGCGACCATCTGAAATGCTCCCTCCCGGCGGTGGCCGACTTGGGACCACACAAAGACGTCAAGGAGCACTTCAGCGACGCACGCCTTGAGTTCTACAGCGCCGAAGCCTTGCGCGCGTTTTCTCGGGACCACCTGCCTCCAGGCGCGTTCGAGGAACTGCAGGATGAGTTGCACGGCGGCATCAAAGATGAAATGCGCGGGGTTCACCCAGACGGCTACCGGCGGGTGTTGTCTGTGGTCAAGACCGCAAAGCTTCTGCCCATCACTGACCACGCGCTCAAGGAGCGTTTGTCGACCCATGACCGAGGCGGGATCTGTCATCAGCTGGCGAATGACGGAAAGGTTCGGTGGGTGAAATGACTGCTCCCAACGACAGCAACGTTTTGCCTCCGTTCAACGGCCCGATTGAAATAGGGCTACGGGCCGTGGCTCTCCTGTGCGAGGCCTTTCCCGCTCAGTACTCTCTTCAAAGGCTTGTGGTTTCAGACTACCTACTGGTCCACTCAGACGACTTGCCAAACGGTCCGCCCGGCCTACACCCTAAGACTCCCCACCGCGCCAATGAACTGCTGGTGCGCCGCACCGTGCTCGAAAAAGGACTGATGCTGTACCAGAGCCGCGGCTTGTTAGAGCGCCACTACACAGAGTCGGGTGTGATGTTCTCGGCGACAGACAGAACCGCTGGGTTTCTGGATGCACTGTCTTCCGGCTATGCCTCAGAGCTTCGAAAGAGAGCCGTGTGGCTTGTGTCCTTGTTTGGTGAGGTCGCAGACGGTGAACTGTTGAAGATCGCGAACGCCCATGTCGGTGAGTGGGGTGCCGAGTTCACGATGGAATCTGTATTGAAAGTGGAGGATGCCGAATGGCAATAACAGGATTTCAAATCCGCAGGCTGACATTGGTAGGACGCGGTGTTCCCAACGCCGAGGTGCAGTTCCATGAAGGGTTGAATGTGGTGTCGGGTCCCTCTGACACCGGCAAGACCTTCATAGTGCAGTGCATCGACTACATGCTTGGTGGAAAAGATGTACCTGAACCCATCCCTGAGGCTGCGCAGTATGAGTCGGTGCGCTTAACTTTGAGCACCTCGAACAAGGACGAAGAAGTTGTCCTGGAGCGTTCGATCCGAGGTGGCGATTTCAAATTGATCGCCCCCGGCAAAGCAGATCAAAAGCTCTCTTCAAAGCATAGCGCAGGCGACAAGGATTCTGTTTCTCAGTACCTTCTGAGTCTGTCAGGGTTGACTGAAAAGAAGGTTCGCAAGAACAAACAAGGGGCAACGCGCGAAGTGAGCTTTCGGGATTTGGCCCGCTTGATCCTGGTTGACGAAGAGACCATCATCAGCAAGACGTCGCCCATTCTCACTGGGCAGTACACCACTGGTACAGCAGAGAGCGCAGTTTTCCGTCTGTTGCTGACTGGGGTCGATGATGGCTCTGTGATTTCTAGCGAAGACCCGAAGGTTGCGAAGGGAAGGCAGGCTGGCAAAGTTGAAGTGCTGGACTTGCTGCTGAATCAGACCAAGGGGCGCATCGCAGAGCTGCAGCTGCCAGGCGATGTCCCGTCGTGGCAAGAACAGCTGAGCCAGATCGAAACACTGTATCTAGCGGCTCAAAAGGAACTGGAAGTTGAACAGCAAAGTGCCGCGCAACTGGAAAGCAACCGTAGATCCGAGATGGCGGGCCTGCGTCAGCTTGAATCACGAACCGGCGTCTTGCGTGAGCTGCAGCGCAGATTCACCCTGCTTGACCAGCAATACCTGTCTGACTTGCGTCGCCTTGAGAGCATTGCAGAGGCTGGCGCGCGCTTGGGTCAGATGAATGAGGAGCGCTGTCCGGTCTGCGGCGCGCCAGCGGAATATCAAGAGCATGAGCATCAGAAGGAAGACGCTTCTCCTGAAGATGTGGCGCAATCGTGTCTTGCAGAAGCAGCCAAGATCAAGATGTTGATCTCTGATTTGCATTTGACCAGGGAAGAAAACGACCTTGAAATCAAGCGGCTTGAAGACTTGATCCTCCTGGCAAAAGATCGTGTCCGCTCCGTAGGCACGCAGCTCACTGAAATGCTGAAGCCGCGTGTAGAGATCGCCCTCGCTCGTTTGCGTGAAAGCCAGGCGAACAGGGACACCTACAAGCGAGCACTTGAACTTCAAGGCCGGGTGAACGAACTGCAAGTTCTGCTGGTTGAACTTGGGCAACCGAATTCCGGAAAGGGCACGGACTTGGAATCAGCTCGCGTGCGCTCCGATGAGGCGGAGGCCTTCAGCAAGGAGGTCGAAGCATTGCTTCGTTCCTGGCATTTCCCAGGCCTGGATCGTGTCACCTTCAGTGAGGGTGACCAGGACATCGTGATCTCAGGCCGCACACGGGCGAGTCACGGGAAGGGCGTAAGGGCCATCGCCCATGCGGCATTCAATTTGGCGTTGCTGAATTCCTGCCTGAAGAGGGAAATGCCACACCCAGGTTTTGTCTTGATCGACTCTCCGCTCGTGGTTTACCGTGAGCCGGACACCGATGAAGGTGGCTTCTCTCACGATGTGAAGGATGCTTTCTACCGGTCAATTGCAGAAGAGTTTCAAGCTTCCCAGGTGATCATTTTCGAGAACGAAGACCCACCGAACGACTTGGGTGCTGACGCAAACATCATTCGGTTTACCGGTGCTTCTCATGGGCGCCAGGGATTTATCCCGAAAAGTGTTTGATCACCCAGGTCCTTTATGCAGTTTCGCATCTCCGACACCTTCACCGACAGCCTCTCCCGCCTGACCGCCGACGAACAGAAGGCGATCAAGATCACGGCGTTTGACCTGCAGCAGAACCCGGCCAGCCCAGGGCTGAAGTTCCACCGCATCGACAAGTCCAAGGACAAGCATTTCTGGTCGGTGCGGGTGGGCAGCGACCTGCGCCTGATCGTCCACAAGACCGAGAGCAGCTTCCTGCTCTGTTACGCAGACCACCACGACAAGGCTTACCAGTGGGCTGAGCGACGCCGGTTGGAGACGCACCCCAGCACGGGCGCGGCCCAGTGGGTGGAGATTCGGGAACGGGTGGTGGAGCAGGTCACCCGTGTCCCAGCGCCAGCGCCGGTAGTCCGCACCAAACGTTTGCTGTTCAAGGGCCTGACCGACGAAGACCTGCTGGCCTATGGCGTGCCAGCCGATTGGTTGGCCGACGTGAAACAGGCCGACGAGGACAGCCTATTGACCCTGGCCGAACACCTGCCTGCCGAAGCGGCCGAGGCCTTGCTGGAGCTGGCCACAGGTGGCAAGCCGCAGGTGACAGCGGTGGCGCAGACGGCAGACCCGTTCAGCCACCCGGACGCGCAGCGCCGCTTCCGCGTGATGAACGACCTGGAGGAGTTGGAACAGGCGCTCAACTACCCGTGGGAAAAGTGGTCGATCTTTCTGCACCCGTCGCAACAGCAGTTTGTTGCGCGCGATTTCAATGGTGCGGCGCGTATTTCCGGCTCGGCCGGCACGGGCAAGACCATCGTGGCGCTGCACCGCGCTGTGACGCTGGCGCGCTTGAACCCGGATGCAAGGGTTTGGCTGACCACGTTTTCTGATCCCTTGGCTAACGCCCTGCGCAACAAGATGAACTGCCTGATCAGCCACCAGCCGCGGCTGGCAGAGCGGCTGGAGGTGGTGGACATGAGCGGCATGGGGCGACGGCTGATGGATCGCCTGCGCGACAAGAGCCAGCCCAAGAGACGCCTGGCCACACCCAGCGACGTGCGTGCCGCTGTGGGCGAGGCTCTGGACGAGATGAAGGCGGAGCAACCGGGCGCCTTGCTGAGCCGCTTCACTTTGAACTTTGTGCTGGGCGAGTGGGCCGATGTGGTGGACGCATGGCAGCTGACCAGCTGGGACGACTACCGCGACGTGAAACGACTGGGCCGCAAGACGCGGCTGAGCGAAGCGCAGCGCCAGGCGCTGTGGCAGGTGTTTGAAGGTGTTCAAAGCCGCCTGGACGCAGCGGGGTTGATGACCCAAGCGCGGCTGTTCACCGAGCTGGCAAGCAAGCTGGCGCAGCTCAAGCACCCGCCGTTTGAGTTCGTGGTGGTTGACGAGGCGCAGGATGTGAGCGTGAGCCAGTTGCGCATGCTGGCGGCCATGGCCGGTGTGGCGCCCGACGGCAGTGGCGCCGTGCGGCCCAACAGCCTGTTCTTTGCGGGCGACCTGGGGCAGCGCATTTTTCAACAGCCTTTCTCATGGAAGTCGCTCGGGGTGGATGTACGCGGACGTTCGCGCACGCTCAACATCAACTACCGGACTTCGCACCAGATACGTCAACAGGCTGATCGCCTGCTGGGACCAGAAGTGTCTGACATGGACGGCAACACCGAGACGCGCAAGGGCACGGTGTCGGTATTCAACGGACCTGCGCCATTCATCCAGTCGTTCGAAAATGAGGAAGCCGAGCGGAACGGGGTCGCCGGGTGGATTCGGGACCTTCTGGACCATGGCTTCGCTGCCCACGAAATTGGTGTGATCGTGCGGTCCGAGATGCAACTGGAACGTGCCAGCGCGGCACTCGACGCGGCGGGCCTGCCCCACCGTTTGCTGGATGAGCATGTCGAGACAGCACCGGGTGAAGCCTCTTTGTGCACCATGCACCTGGCAAAAGGGCTGGAGTTCCGGGCGGTGGTCGTCATGGCTTGCGATGACGATGTGTTGCCGCTTCAGGCCCGCATCGAGAGCGTGATGGACGATGCCGACCTGGAAGAGATCTACAACACAGAACGGCACCTGCTGTACGTGGCCTGCACGCGGGCACGCGACCGGTTGATGGTGAGCAGCGTCGAGCCTGCGTCGGAGTTTGTCGACGACATGCTGCGCTGAGCTTCAAACCACTCTATCGAACGAGGCCGATGTCTCGTGGCTGGCTCAGTGGCTGCGGACTCGGTTGTGGTTCGGGTTGCTGTGGTCGATGCTGCACAGGTGGCTCTGATCGCACTGGGTTGCGATGAGGCTCGCCTGTTTGGCTTGTCGTCATTCCTCGGACAAACCTCGCGACATGTCCGGCCAGTTGCCTGTCTGATATCTCCTCCGATTTGGCAAGGGCCAGACCAATTTGCACCCAGGCTTCGACGGCTGCTGTCTTGGCAGGATGGTCCTTGTGACCGCTGTTTCTGGGTGAATGGGTTCGGCGCAGGCGCCCTGCTTCTTGCGCCTTCAAGCGCCACAGCGGGTCGGGCTGGCGGTGTTGACCACGCGTGGTTTGCCGTGTCGCTTCCGCGTCCACACCATAGCCCCGCAGTTTCTCAGCAAAGGTCTCGCGCCAGCGGTGCAGGTCGCTTTTGCGCGGGTTGAGGCGCTTGCCCAGCATCGACTCGGCACGCACGCTGATGTGCACATGCGGGTTGGCCTGGTGGTCATGCAGCACCATCACGTACCGGTGATCGGCCAGCTCGGTCTTCGCGAACTCCCGCGCCGCTTTCTGCACGATCAGCGGGTCGGTGCCGCGCGGCATCGACAGCATGATGTTGAAGGCCTCCCGCCGAAGACCAGGCCCGGCATCTTCAGGAATGCGCGAACCACCGACGCGCCACTCGTCGGCCAGGCTGTACAGGCCATCTTTGCCGCGCAGCGTCTCGCCGCGCTGGTCTTCAATTTCAAGCCGCCCGTTTTTGCTGATGTAACGAAAGTGCGCCGCAATGGCCGTCATGCTCCGCCCTCCCCCAGTGACCTTGACCATGACCTGCGGCGCGCGCCGCACCACGGTGGCCTCGATGCGCTGGCGAATGGCGGCGGCCCTGTGTTGTGAACCCTGCGAGCCCTGCGAATCCAGCCGGGGTTGGGGCCGGACCTGGACGATGCGGTTGCCTGGATAGAACAATCGGTCGCCCCAGGTGATGAGGACACCGTCGAGTGCTGGGCCCTGTGGGGTATTGGTGCCGTACGCGTGACCTTGCACGTTCGCTCGCGAGATCGCGCGACGGGTGCCGGATGGTGCTTTCATGGGTGCCTTCTTTGGGTGTTGGGCTGGTTGCGGCCTGCGGGTTTTCCGTTGGAGGGTCGGCTTGGCTGCAGATCTGCCAGGGCGATGGAAGCGAGGTCGAGGTGCTGGCGAACATCGCGCGCCAGGGTATCGAGCATTGATCGGTACGGCAGGGGAAGCTCGGCTTCGCCTCGGCGCAGCAGGGTGCACAGCAGGTAAAGGTTGCGGCTGAGGGTGGCCAGTTCGGCGGTGGACATCGTCAGCGCAGCAAGGTGCCCGGCCCGACCGCCACCAGCAGACAGCACGGGTACGCCAGCGACGAGACCGGCCAGGTACGCACCACGCGACAGGCCGGCGGTTCGGGCGCCGTCAGCGAATTGCCTGGCTTCCTCGACCGTCATTCGGATCGAGAGCTTGACACTGGCCGCTTCCACACCAGCCCTGATGGGCACCTCATCGCGCTGAGGTTCGCACTCAGCGGAAAGGCCCAGGTCGCGCGCCACAGCGCCGCGCACCAGCACCGAAACGCTGACCCGTTGCGCCTGCGCACGGGCCACCAGCGCGGCCTTCAAGCCGCGCATTTCAACCGTGACGAAGTCATGTGTTGGGGTGTTCATGGTCCGACGAATGGGGGGGCGCGGAGCGCTTGTGAAACTGGCGGCAGGCCGCCTATCTCTGCACTCACCTTGAACACAGTATTGGCCCGAACCAAGGCTCTTGAGCTGCTGGATTTGGGTCCAAATCCAGCACGCGACAAGGCCGTTTTTGGATGGAACATAGGTCCATCGCAAGGCCCACACCGCTCAACTGAACCGGGACTGCACGAACTGAACCGCGAGCGATCCACAGCCGATCCGCCACTGAACAGAAGCGCCACCATGAAGCTGGTCCCCAAGGAGCCGCCAGGCCGCAGCACACGCAAAGCACGGGGCTATGCGCCCGACATGCGGGAACTGCGGGCACAGGGCTACACCTTCGAGGCGATACGAGAGGCGCTGGCAGCGGCTGGCGTTCACGTGAGCAATGCCACGGTGCAACGCGAAGTGGCGCGTTTGGCCAAAGGCTCGGCTACTGCAGCGGCCACCTCTTCAGGATCTCGCTCAGGCCACGAACTTCAAAACGCGGTGCCGATGACCGGGACGCTGGTGCTACCAACCCCGCCATTGGCCACTCCAGACAGCCCGACCGAAGTCGACCTGCGCAGCGGCAAAGAGATCGCCGAGGCGTTCACCAGCAGCCGGATCACCAACCCCCTGGCGCTCGCCAGGGCCAACGCAAAGGACCCGTCATGAAGATCGCCGTCATCAACTTCTCGGGCAATGTGGGCAAAACCACGGTGGCCCGGCACCTGCTTCTGCCTCGAATCGCGGGCGCTGAACTGATTGCCGTTGAAAGCCTGAACGCCGATGAGGGTCAAGGTCAAGCCCTGCGCGGGCGACAGTTCGGGGAGCTGCAGGAGTACCTGCAAACCATCGACAACGCGGTGGTGGACATCGGGGCCAGCAACGTCGAAGAGCTGCTGGACCTGATGCGGCGGTACCGGGGCAGCCACGAGGACTTTGACTGTTTTGTGGTGCCGACCGTGCCGGCACTCAAGCAACAGCAAGACACCATCGCCACGCTGGTGGACCTGTCGCGGCTGGGCTTGCCCGCTTCCAAGATCCGGCTGGTGTTCAACATGGTCGAAAGCGGTCTTCAATTCAAGACCACGTTCTTCCTGGTCCTGGGATTTCTCGCAGAGCAACGCATCGCCACCGCCAACCCGGACTGCCGCCTGGGCACGAACGAGATCTACGCCCGGATCCGCAACAAGGGCATCGACCTCGCCACCCTGACCCGTGACGACACCGACTACAAGGCCTTGATCGTCAAGACCAAGGGCACCGCCGAAAGGCTCGCCCTGGCCCAGAAGCTGGCCACGCGGCGGCTGGCCAGCGGCGTGGTGCCCGAGCTCGATGCCTGCTTTGCGGCGCTCGGTCTCGGGACGGGTGGCACAAACGACGCGGTGGCACTGCATTCACCGACCCCATGCCCGACCTGACCACGGCCCGCGAAGAGCTGATGGCCGTGGCCATCGGTCAGCTGGGGGAATTACTGGATCGGATGGATACCCTGGCGCCCAACCTGGACGCAAGCCGCATGGAGTTGCTGATAACCAGTACCGATCTGGCAAAAAAAGTCGAGGCCTATTCAAAGCGCATGGATGAAATCACCGAGAACGCAAAGGTTCAGACGGTGAAACACATTGCCCGCCGCGCCGACGAAATGGCCCGGGGGACTGTGGACACACAGACCCGGGTCATGGAGGAAGCGGCACGTGTGGTGTTCCGCAATGAAGTCGCCCCGGCCTTGCAGCGGGTGACATTGCCGCTGCAGGACGTGGCGGCCCTGGCCCGAAAGGGTGCACGCCCCTGGGAAGGGTGGTTGCTGCACGCCGCGACGGCGGTGCTTGCTTCGGCCATCAGCTGGGCGATGGCCGCCTGGCTGTGGCTTCGGTGAGAAGCCGCGGCCGGGATCGCGCGAGCCGGCAGCAGCCGGCGAGCGCGCTTCGGAATTTCTGGTGAACCACACCGCCCAGCGTTGCGGCGGTGTGGTGTTGGACCCGTTCAGGCCTTGAGTTTGCGCATCTCTTCGGCCAGCACCCAGAGAGCCCGGTTCAGCCTCACGCCGCGGTCGATGCTGGCCACCGGGCGGGTGTGCAGGCGTCGGCCCTTGGCGCCGCGCCCGGGCTGGCCACCGCGCAGGGCGTTTTCCTGCACCCGCTGGAACGTGGTCCACAGGCTGTTGCCGAAGTCTTCAGGGCGGCGGGCTTCGATCAGCTGTTCGGCGGTCACCGGGGCCGGTGGTTCGCCCTCTCCTCGTTCACCGTAGCGCAGGGCCAGGGCTGCGGTGGCAAAGGCCTGCTGTTCCTCACGTTGAAGCGGCAGGGTCTTCATGCCGTCGGTGGACTCGTCCACCACCTCGAAGTCCTCCAGCACCCGGAACGCACCTTCGATCACCTCGTCCTGGATGTTGCCCTTGTGGGGAATGCGGATGTCGTTGGACACGTCGCCCACCACCAGACCATTGCAGCAAACGAACCTGAAAACGCCCGCAAGCATCTGGTAGCTGCTGGCGCCGTCGTGGCTGTTGATCAGGATGATTTCGTTCGCCTCGGGCCGGGTGTTCACCTGCCCGGCGTGGCGCATGCGGATCATGTGCTTGGTGAACTCAGTCTTGCCTTCGATGCGGCTCTTGCTCTGGCACACCATGAAGGGCTCGAACCCTTCATGCCGCAGACCGCGCAGCACGTCGATGGTGGGGATGTAGGTGTAGCGCTCGGAGCGGCTGCCGTGTTTGCCTTCGGCAAAGATGGACGGCGCGGCCCGGCGCATCTGGTCTTCGGCCAGCGGGGTTTCGCTGCGGATGACGAAGGTGTTCTGGCCGAAACGGGCGGCCAGACGCGGGGAATGGGCGGTAGAGATCATGGTGATGCTCCTGGTTCGGAAAATCTGGAATGAGGGATACCGGGCGGAAGAACCGCCCGGTGTGTGAGTTCAGGCGTGTGCCGGTTGGCGTTCGCTGCGGGCCTTGCGGCTGCTGTTGGGTGCGCTGGGAGCGGCTGCGGGGGGATCACCGGCACCCTCACGCGCGCGGCGGGCCTCGCCTTCGGCCTTGCTGTCGAGGTAGTCGATTTCATCCACCGTGAAGGCCAGCCCGTAGACCTCGACCCCGTCGCTGTCCTGGTAGTGGTTGTTGCGCACCCGGCCGACGATGTTCACGTGCGAGCCCTTGCCCAGGTACTCGGCGGCGTGTTCGGCCTGTTTGGCCCACAGCGTCCATTGGATCGCGGTGGCTTCTTCGGACCGCTCTTCGCCGCTGCCCCGGCGGCTGTTGCTGATGGCGGTCAGCACCGCCTTGGCGACCTTGCCCTCGCGCCCGTTGACGAATTCGAGCTTGACGGCGGATGCCAGGTGCGCGTGGCGCTGGATGACTTGAACGTTGGCCATGGTGAAACTCCTTGCAAGAGCGACCAGCCGGACCCCGATCCGGGCTCCTCAAAACCGATCCTCTCGCTCGGACTCCCTCGCTCCCGCCCACGGGCGGGC